>NZ_QGMX01000014.1 GCF_003336745.1 Thermus caldifontis
CATCCGCAGCCATGTCCTGCTGCAAATGGCTGGGGTGGAGCTTTAAGGTAGCAAACGAAGGAAGTAGTTATCGCTTTTAACTTACAAAATCCGAGCGGAATACTTGACATTAACGAGGTTTCGGTTTAGCCTGGGCCCAGGAGGTCGGTTATGCTTTCCCTAGCCCAGCTTTCCCCTGGCCACCGGGCCCGCATCCTTAAGGTTCCACCGGGACAAAAGCGGCTCCTCGCCTTGGGGTTAAGGCCAGGGGCTGTGGTAGAGATTCTCCTCCAGGCTCCTTTGGGGGATCCCCTCGAGGTCCGGGCTGGGGAAACCTATTTGCTTTTGCGTCGGGCAGAGGCCAAGGACATCCTCGTGGAAACCCTACTCTCCAACGAACCCCATGGAATGCCCCCGGTGCAACCCACCCGATAGCGTCACCCTAAAGACTCCATCCACCCATGAACGCTGGGCCTTGGTGGGTGGGCCCAACACCGGAAAATCCTCCCTCATCAACGCCCTGGCGGGAAGCCAGCTCTCGGTGGGCAACTGGGCGGGGACCACCCTCGAACGCCTTTCTGCCCAGTTGGACCTGGAAGCCACGCGGGTGGAGCTGGTGGACCTACCCGGCACCTACAGCCTTCTGGCCACCTCCCCGGAAGAAGCCCTGGTGGTGCGGGAACTCCTCCAGAACCCCCCCGACCTGGTCCTCAACGTTTTGGATGCGGGCAACCTGGAAAGGAGCCTGGTCCTCACCCTGGAGCTCATGGAGCTGGGCCTCCCTATGGCCCTGGTGGTCAACCTCCTGGACGAGGCGGAGGCCAAAGGGCTACGGATCAACCTCGAGGCCCTGGAGGAGGTCCTGGGCCTGCCCGTGGCCGGCACCGTTGCCAGCCGGGGCCAAGTGGCGGGCGTTTTGCCCAAGGCGAAGGAGGCGCGTATTCCCAGCCCCAAGGTGCGGTATCCCGAGGCTCTGGAGGAAGCCATCCACCGCTTGGGCCCGTGGATTCCCAACCGGGCCCTGGCCCTGCTGGCCCTTATGGGGGAGGAGGGCCTTCCCCTATCCCGGGAGGCGCTACAGGCCCTCAAGGAGGAGCGAAAGCACCTGGAGAATGCCGGCCATGACCCCTATCTCCTGGCCCTCGAGGCCCGTTACGCCACGGCGCGGGAGATTTACCGCCGTGTTGCCCATCGGGTGGAAACCAAGGCACCCCTCACCGAGAGGCTGGACCGCCTGGTCCTCCACCCCCTTTTAGGCCTACCCCTTTTCCTCCTGGCCCTCTTCGCTACCTTCCGCTTCACCTTTACCCTCTCCACCCCATGGGTGAACCTGATCGGCAAAGTCCAGGAGGTCCTCGCAGGATGGGCGGTAGCCCTTCCCCTCCCCTCTCTGTTTCGATCCTTCTTGGCGGAAGGATTGGTGGCCGGAGTGGGCACGGTCTTGGCCTTTGCTCCCCTGCTCTTCCTCCTCTACCTGGCCTTGGCCTTCTTGGAGCTCTCCGGCTTCCTGGCCCGTATGGCCTTTGTGGCCGACCGGGCCATGCAGTGGGCGGGACTTCCGGGCAAGGCCTTCATCCCTCTGGTACTGGGCTTTGGCTGCAATGTTCCCGCCGTCTACGCCACCCGTACCCTCACCCATCCCCTGGACCGCCTCAGAACCGCCTTGGCCATCCCCTTCATGGCCTGCGGGGCTCGGCTTCCCGTCTTCACCCTTTTCGCCTTCGTCTTCTTTCCCCAACAAGCGCCCCTGGTGGTCCTAGGGCTTTACCTCCTGGGGTTGCTTACGGGCTTGTTCACCGCCCTGCTTCTGGGTAAGGTACTGCGAGCCGAACGAGGGGAAGGCGCCATGGAGCTTCCCCCTTACCGCTTCCCTCCTTGGCGGCTTCTCCTGCGCCTGGCCTGGGCCCGGACCCAGAGCTTTCTGCAAGGAGCAGGAGGACCTATCCTGATGGCGGTCTTGGTTGTTTGGGCCCTTCTCCACCTGCCGTTCTTGGGGGGAAGCCCCTATGCCTTCTTGGCCAAGGCCCTGACTCCCCTGTTTCATCCCTTGGGCCTCGAGGACTGGCGGCTGGTAGGAGCCCTGATCCCCGGGTTCATCGCCAAGGAAGTGGTGGTGGGAACCCTAGGGGTCAGCTTCCTGGGAACGGAAGGCCTCAGCCCTCTAGGGTTGGTTGCGGGGGTAAGAGAGCTTCTGGGAGCCCTCCTTTCCACCCTAACCGGCACGTTCCAAAGCTTGGGGGCGCTCTTCCTCCCCTTAAACCTAGACCTCGCCCCCGAGCCCACTCCTCTTCAGGCAGCCCTCAAGGAGGCAGTTTCCCCTTCTGGGGCCTTGGCGTATCTGGTCTTTGTCCTCCTCTACACCCCTTGCGTGGCCACCTTGGCCGCGCTCCGACAGGTGGTTGGCGGAAAAGTAGCCCTGGCCGCCGTGGTGTACCAGCTTTCCGTGGCCTATGGGTTGGCCTTCCTCACCAGCAGGTTACTGCCATGATGGTAAGAGCCCTCCACCTCCTCGCCTCCCCCACGACTCCCCGGGAACTGGCTGGGGCGCTGGGGCTCAGCCTCGAGGCAACCCTTCTCCTGCTTCAACAGCTAGAGCGAAAAGGCTATGTGCAACCCCTTCCCTGCGCCCCATCCTGCGGGGCATGCGCTTTTCGTAACCTCTGCCCTGGACCCGGCGAAACCACCTGGATCCGAACCCCAAGGGGTTGCTCAACCCAAGCTCTCCACCCTAACCCCGAACCCAGAGAGCTCTAGCGTTACTCCAACACGTGTACGTTAGGCAGGGTTTTGGCCCAACTCCGATTCTTTTCTATATACTCCCTCCACTGCTCGGGCACGTCCTCCTCGGGGTAGATGGCGTTCACCGGGCAAGCGGGCACACAGGCCCCGCAGTCGATGCACTCGTCAGGATGGATGTAAAGCTGCTCCCCGGCGTCGTAAATGCACTCCACGGGGCAGACCTCCTGGCAGGACCGGTCCTTTACACCGACGCAGGGCTCACAGATCACGTGGGGCATAACCACCTCCAGACCTAGCCTGCTCCCCGGCCCCTGGCCCGTCCATGACCCGGGTCAAAGGGCTTTGGGATCCTGCCCCCGATGCCTTCCCGGAACAAACTCACACTTGTGGAGGGCGAAACGAACAAGAATAAGCCATGGTAGCTTTGCGAAAACCCCTTCCCCCCTATACCCTTCACACCCTAGGAGGGCAAAGGGTGTACCTGCCGGACCTTAAGGGAAGGATACTGGTTCTCCTACGCGACCCGGGGATGGCCCAGGCCCTGGCCCACAGGCAGGCCGAGCTCGCTACCCTCGAGGCCCAAGCCTTCTTCCTTCTTCCCCAAGACGCCTGGGAAAGCCCCCTACCCCTCCTTCTGGACCAGGAGGGAAGCCTGGTCCAGGCTATCCCGGAAAAGGGGGTGTTGGTGACCGATCCCTTCTTGGAAGTCTACCATCTAGGGCCCGTGGAAGGCGTGGGGGAGATCCTGGACTGGGTGCGCTTTGTGGGAGCCCAGTGCCCGGAGTGCGTCCTTCCGGAGGCAGAATGGCTCTAAAGGTAAAGCGGGTCTACGAGCCAGCTTCCCCAGAGGACGGGGTGCGGGTGTTGGTGGACCGCCTCTGGCCTCGAGGGCTCAGTAAGGAGAAGGCCCAGGTGGACTGGTGGGCCAAAGAACTTGCCCCCTCAGAGGCCCTCCGCCGCTTCTTCGCCCACGACCCCGGGAAGTATCCCGAGTTCCTTCGCCGCTACCGAAAAGAGCTAGAGGGCAACCCCGCCTAGGAGCGCCTCAAGGCCTTAAGCCAGGGAAAAACGGTAACCCTTCTCTTCGCCGCCAGAGAGGAGCATTACAACAACGCCAGGGCCCTGCTGGAAATCCTAGAGCAGGAGCCTTGAGCCGGTCTTCCCGTCCCCCTTGACAGGGCTTAGGCCTCGGGTTATTATTTAGGAGTACTAAGGAGGTAGCGTATGCGCTTGAAACGAGCGGTGTTTCTCGGCCTTATGGCCCTAGGCCTCTTGGTTCTGGCCCAGTACCCGTCCAGTGGGGGCCAGGCTCAGGCCAGCTTCCCCTACCCGGAGGGCTTCCGCCTTTGGACCCACGTGAAGAGCATGGAGCTCAAACCCGGCCATCCCCTCTACGAAAGCTTCGGCGGCCTTCACCACATCTACGTGGACCCAACCGGGCTCAAGACCTATCTGGAGGGCAAGAAGAATCCCTTCCCTAAGGGCACGGTCATCGTCTTTGACCTCCTCGAGGCCAAGGAGGAAGGAAGCGCTCTCCTGGAAGGCCCAAGGAAGCTCATCGGGGTGATGGTCAAGGACCCGGACCGGTATAGGGCCACGGGAGGCTGGGGGTACTATGCCTTTGGCCCCGACAAGAAGCCCATGAGCATCGACCCCGCCTCCTGCCACGCCTGCCACCAGGGGGCAGCCAACACCGACTTCGTCTTTAGCGCCTTCCGGCCCTAAGATGAAAGGGTGGGCACCCCGCAAGGCCAAGACCGGGAGGAAAAGCTCCTGGCCCTCTTAGAACGCCTGGCCCAGGTGGAGCGGGCCCTCCTCACCCGGCAGGCCTACCACCTGGGCCTTACGGCTTTGCAAGCCCAGCTTCTCCTGCACCTTTCCGAGAGGCCTTATGGGGTGGTGGCCCTGGCCGAACTCCTGGCCCTCACCCCAGCCACGGTGAGCGAGGCCCTCACCAGCCTGGAGCGCAAGGGCCTTCTGTCCCGGGCCAAGGACGAGCGGGATGGCCGGCGCTGGGTCTTAAAGCCCACGGTGGAAGGGGTTAAACTGGCCCACGCTCTAAAAACCTACGCCGCCCCCCTCCGCCATGCCCTGGCCCAAATACCCCATCAAGAGGAGGTCCTTTCCGGGCTCATGGAGCTTTTGGCAACGCTGGTGCGCCAAGGAACGGTGCCCGAGACCGGCCTTTGCCTTACCTGCCGCTATCTACGGCGAGAAAAGGGCTTTTTCTGCTCCCTCCTCCGCCTGGACCTAAAGCCTTTGGACCTTCGCCTTGCCTGCCCAGACCACGCCCCCGCCTAAGTGCCCGCTCTAGGAACCCTGCCCACCTTCTCCAGCCAAGCCGGGGGCACATAGGCGCACCGGGGCTCGCTGGCCAGATAATCCCCGGTTTCCGCCCAGGCCCTAGCCCGACTCCCCCCGCACACAAAGCGGTACTCGCAAACCCCACACTTCCCCTTGAGGAGGTCTTTGTTACGGAGTTCCCGAAAGAGGGGGCTATGACGATATATTTCCAAAAGAGATCTATCCCGGATGCTGCCGGCATACACCGGCAAAAACCCTGAAGGGGCTACATCCCCGGTGGCGGATACGAAGACAAAGCCATTGCCGTCCGTAACCCCAAGCCGGGAGTGCTCCATACCGTCTTGGAAGTACTCCCGGTGGAGGCTCTCTCCCGCCGCCAGGGCCCGGTCCTGCCCCCCTTCCTCCCTACGCCTCTGTAGCACCACCCGGCGGAAGTGGTGGGCCTCGGTGGTTTTCACGTGGAAGGGATAGATCCGGGAGACCCCGTAAAGCCAGTGGAGCACCTCTTCAAACTCCCGGGCGGAAAGCTGCTTTAAAAGAAGTCCGCGTCCCACGGGCACCAGGAAGAAAAGGCTCCAAAGGACCACCCCTTTCTCCGCCAGGAGATCGGGCAGAGCCTGGATCTCCGGCCAGTTCTCCCGGGTCACGGTGGTGTTCACCTGGGTAGGAAGCCCTGCCTCCTTGGCCCATTCCAAGGCCGCCAGGGTCCGGGCAAAGGTGCCATCCTCCCCCCGGAAGGCATCGTGGCTTTGGGGGCTTGCCCCGTCCAGGGAAAGGGCGAGCCGGGTCACCCCCGCCTCCTTCAGCTGGAAGACCTTCTCCCGGGTAAGGAGGGGAGTGGCCGCCGGGGTGAGGCCCACCTTAAGGCCCAGCTCCCGGGCTCTTTGGATAAGGAAAAGGAGGTCGGAGCGAGCCAAGGGGTCCCCCCCGGTAAGGAGCAAGAGGGGCTTGGGGCGGTAGGTGGCCACCTCCTCTATGAGCCTCAAGCCCTCCTCCGTGGAAAGCTCCCCGGGCAGGGGGTGAGGCATGGCTGAGGCCCGGCAGTGGCGGCAGGCCAGGAGGCAGGCGTTGGTCACCTCCCAGGCAACCAAATAGGGGTACTGGGCAAACTCGGGGCGTTCCATACAAACAGGGTAACCGGTGGCTAGGGCACCCAAACCATGACCGGGGTCAAGCAACGAGGGCGGGATAGCTGTTTTTGGCCGTCGCAAGAGCGGGTATGCGGAACCTGTGGGCCAAGGGGGAAGGCCTTAACCCTTCCCCCTTTTTAGGCCCAAGGGTTCAGTAAATGTCGTAAGCGGTGTTGTACACGTTGAACTTGCCAGTGGGGGTGCGCACCCAGTCCCCGGTGATCCGGGCCTTCTCCTTCAGGGTCATGGCGTCGTAGACCACGATGAAGGTGGGGGTGTCCTTAGAACCCCAGGCGGAAACCCAGATCTCGGTGCCGCCCTTGTTGAACTCAGGATGCACCATGCGGGCCTTCAGCTCCTGGGCACCCGGCACCTCCCAGCACCTGGCCACCTCCAGCTTGCGCTTGTCGATGGCGCAGAGGCTCGCCGCCGCCTGAGGACTTGGGCTCATGGGGAAATCCACGATGACCCAAGGGCTATTGGGGTGGGTCTTGATGAAGAGGGTGCCGGTGTAGGGCAAGCTGATCCGCTTGACCACCTTCCAGGCGTACTGGGGATGCTTTTCCGGGTCTACGCCCACCACGGTCACCTCGGGGCTACCGATGTTGCCCGTGGCCCAGACCGGCCCGAAGGTGGGATGCTCCCAGTTGGAACCCCGGCCCGGGTGGGGCCTGACCCCCGCCTCCACCTCGGCGGCAAACTCCCGGGTCTTGGTATCGATAACGATGAGCTTGTTCAGGGCGTTGGCCGCCACGATGAAGTACCGCTTCAGGGCCCAACCCCCGTCGTGGAGGAAGAGATCTGTATCAATCATGGTGATGGGCAAGGGCCGGCCCTTTTTATCCAGCTCGGAGTAGTCCACCAGCCAGGTCTGGCCCGACTCCTTGAGGTTTACAATCCACTCGGGGTTAAAGTGGCTAGCCACGATGGCCGCCACCCGGGCCTCCATGACCAGCTCCCCTGCCCCCTTGGTGTAGGAGATGGTGGAGACCATCTTGATGGGCTCCAGGGTCAGACCATCCAGGATCACCATGGTCGGCGGCCAGTAGCATCCCACCACCGCATACTTGTCCTCGTAGCCCTTAAACTTGCTGGACTCGATGGAACGAGCATCCAAACAAGGCTTAGACTCGGCCACCACCTGGGGTGGGTTCATCCAGAGGTCGATGAGGCTGGCCTTGCCGTCCCGGCCGATGGCCATGAAGTACCGGCCCGTGGCCGAAGAGCGGAGGATGTGGGTGGCAAAGCCCGTGGGCACGATGGTAACCAGTTCCTTCTTATCCCCATCGATGATGGCTACCTGACCGGTATCCCGGAGCACCTGGCCGAAGAAGTTCTGCCAGTTGCGGTCATGGAGCGGCTTGGCGGGCCGCTTTTCCAGTGGCACGTGCACCTTCCAGGTCTTCCTTATCTCCTCGTAGGTGGGGATGGGCGGCGCAGGTGGTTCCTCTAGAAGAAACCGGGCAACAAGTTCGGTTTCCTGTTGGCTCAAGATCCCCTGCCGCCCCCAGTCGGGCATCCCCCCAGGAAGGCCGCCAAAGATCACCGCCTTCAGGTACTCCAGACCCTTCTCTGCCATCTTCTTCGGGTCCAAGGCCGGACCCGTGGCTCCCTTGCGCAACACCCCGTGGCAACCTGCGCACCGGTCAAAGTAGATCTTGGCCGCCTCCTCCTTCTCCCCCGGGCTCAGGGGACCAGGGGCCTGGGCCAAGGCCAAGGCACTCAAAACCAAAACGCCCAATAAGGCTAACCTCCTCATGGCTTTCACCTCCAGTAACTAGGATACCGATGTCCGAGTAGTACAGATGTCCTATGACGGAAGTCCCTACAAAAATCTGCTTACCGGTAGCCCAAGCCGGACCCATCGATGGGCCCGGCAGAAGGACGGAAAACCTAGTGGGCGTGCTCCTTCTCGTGGAAGGTGGTCACCACCCACCACATCCCCTGAGGGATGAAAAGGTAAACCGCGGAGCTAAAGGCGATCAGATACTTCCAGAATGCGTCCAGGTAAGGTGGCAGAATCATGCCCAAAGCCCCCAGGGTCTGCAAGGCGGCGAAGAGATAGGAAAAGGTGACGATGGAAGGCCTCCCCAGCATCCGCCCCAGGGCGTAGAACATGGCGTAGAAACCCGCAGCGGAAACCATGAGCATGCCATAGAGCATCAGGTCCCGCACCGCCTCGCTAGTCATGGGCCCCCACCTCCTTGGCCGTCCGGGCCTCCCCTTTCCCAATGGTAACCAGATCCCACAGAAGAACCAGGTAGCTCACCAGAAAGAAGACCCCAAAGACAAAGCGCCAGACCATGCCGTTTTGGAACCAGGGGTGCTGCTGGGCGTCTATATAAGCCTGCCAGGTACTGCCCCCGATGGCCCGTTCCACCATGGTTTGAGTAAAGCCGGCGATGGTCATGGCCGCAGACATCCCAAAGATGCCCACCACCATAAGGACAAACGCCCACTTCCACAGCTTGGAGTCAAAACGGGGAAGCTCGGGGCGACGCACCTGGTGGAGCGCCATGTAGATCACCGTGAGGATGGCGGTAACGTAGGCCCCGAAGAAGGCCAGGTGGCCATGGGCTGGAGCCAGCTGGGTACCATGGGAGTAGAGGTTGATCTGGGGCAGGGTCTGCATGAACCCCCAAACCCCGGCGCCGATGAAGTTGCCAAAGGCCTGGGCAATGGCCCAGAAAAGGGCAGGTTGGTTCACGGTCTGCATGCGGTGCATCCCAGCGTCGTAAACCGCATGCACCACCATGGCCACCAGAGGAATAGGCTCGAGGGCGCTAAAGAATCCTCCCAAGCCCAGCCAGTACTCCGGGGTGCCGATCCAGAAGTAGTGGTGCCCAAGGCCCAGGATCCCGGTGCCGAAGACCAAGGCCACCTCTAGATAAAGCCAGGTCTCCACAATGCGTCTAGGAGTTCCCAAAAGGTGCATGAGGGCCATGGCCATGATGGAGCCCACCAGCACCTCCCAGGTGGCCTCCACCCAAAGGTGCACCACCCACCACCAGAAGTACTGGTCCATGGAGATATTGGGGGTGTAGTGCATGCCCGCCGTATAGAGCCCGGCCAGGGCTACCAGGTCGAACATCAATACCGCCACCACCCCGGTGATGCGCTGGGCCTTAAGCGCCGTGGCCACCACGTTGTAAAGGAAGATGGCCATCACCGCCACGATGCCGAAATCCGCCCAGCGGGGAGCCTCTATGTACTCCCGGCCCTCGGTGATGAACCATAGGGTAAAGGCGTTCCCCGGTCCGTACTGGACCAAAAGGTAGACCAGGACCACGATGCCCACCGCAGCGATCAGGGTGAAGAAGGCAAATCTGGCCAAGCGGATGCCCACCACCTCCCGCCCCAGCTCCAGGGGCAAAAACCAGTACACTCCGCCCATGAAGCCCAGGAGTAGCCAGACGATCATGGCATTGATGTGGAGCATCCGGTTGGTGATGAAGTTAAGCTTGCCGTAAAGAAAATTGGGATCCAGGTACTGCCAGGCCGCCAGCAAACCGAAAAGGACCTGGGCCCCAAAAAGGGCCAAGGCCACCCAGAAGTACCAGAGGGCCAGCTTCTGGGACTCGTAGAGTTTCCCTTGCGGTAAAGCCTGGGTCATGAGGTACCTCCTACTGCACCCCGGCGAAGCGATCCGGGAAACCGTTGGTGTCTATGGCCGACATCCACTTCAAGAAAGCCACCAAGGCCATGGCCTCCTCATCCGTCAAGCCTAGGTTGGGCATACGGCGGACAAAGGTGGGATAGCGATCCGGATGCTTAAGCCATTCCGCCATGGCCTCCTCCTTGGTGGCCTTTCCGGTCATGCTCTTGACCATGGTCTCCCACTTGGGGTCCAACCATGCCCGGGTGAGGTCGGGAGCGAAATAGGCCCCGTTGCCTAAGAGGGTGTGGCAGTCCATGCAGTTACGGCTTTGCAGGGTCATCTTACCCTTGTTGACCAGGGCGTACGCTTCCTTCTCGCTCCACAGCTTGCCGAAAAACCCCACCTCCTCCCCGATGACCGGGATGTCCCGCCGCTTCTCGTAATCCCGCTTGAGCCCAACGGCCTTGTTAATCACGGTGTAGGCCGGCACCCGGGCCGAACCCTCCCGGATTTGGTTCAGGGAATCAATGGTCAGGTAAAGCAGAATCCCGGTCATGATCAGGGAGCTCACCACGGCCGCATTGCGCCAGAAGCGGGGCTCGAGCCACCCGGATCCCCGTGAAAGCCATAGGGTAAGGACCACGGTGGCGAAAAGGGCCCCGATGGTGGTCTCTATCCAGCCGATCTCCATACCTCAACCTCCTTTCACCTCCAACTCATAAACTCGGGTATCCTGGTCCGGGTTTCCATGACCTAGGTCAAGGGCAAATGTCCCCAGGGATCCTCCCTCTTCAAGCCTCTTTGGCCTCGAGGCCCTGCCCCTTTCCCTGGCCAGGGGAACCCAACCGGCTTCGCCCTGGAGAGCAGGACACTTCACCATCTGGGACTCCCAAGGCCTTAACCCCCCTTTACCATGAGGGTATGCGGTTACGCACCCTACTCAAACGCGAGGAGTCATACGCCATCCACGCCCTTTTGCTCCTGGTGGAGGAACCCGGCCTTCCTGCGCAAGAAATCGCCCAAAAACTAAAGATACCGCCAGCTTTTCTGGCCAAAGTCCTTTCCAAACTGGCTAAAGCGAGCCTGGTGGAAAGCCGCATGGGCCGAGGGGGAGGGGTATGGCTAAAAGAGCCCCCGGAGGGGATCACCCTGCTTAAGGTGATAGAAAGCCTCTCCGGCCCTGTGGCCCTAGACCTTTGCGCCACCCTAAAGCGCTGCCCCACAGAGGAGAGGCGAGGGTTCTGCTACCTAAAGCCAAGCCTGGTGCGCATGAACCAGGAGATCCGCAAAACCCTCGCAGGCTTAACCCTAAAGGACCTTCTACCCGAAACCCCCAGGACCGTTTGACCCAGGTCATGGCGGTAAAACCCCCTGGGTGCCAAGCTTAGGGGGGTATGGTGGAACTCAACTTAAAGACCACAGTAAACGAGGTGCTCCAACGCCATCCGGAAGCGGTGAGCCTACTCAATGAGATGGGTATAGATACCTGCTGCGGTGGGGCCGATTCCCTGGAAGAAGCCGCCCGCCAAGCAGGGAAAAACCCAGAGGAGGTGCTGAAGGACCTCCTGGCCTTTTTAGGGTGGGAAGGATGAACCTTCAGAGGAAGGCCCGCTACGGCGAGGTCCCTGGGGTGGAGCTTCTGGCCGACCACCCGGAGGTCCGCCTGGTTCTCTTCAGCTTGCAAAAAGGGCAGGAGGTACGGGGCAAGGGGGAGCCAAGGGTGCACCTCTTTTGCCTCGAGGGGGAGGGCATCCTGTGGGCTGGGGAACGGAGCATCCCCGCTACCCCCGGCACCCTCCTGGCCGCGGAGCCTAGGGAAGCCCACGGGGCCAAGGCCGGAGAGGGAGCCTTCTTGGTGCTTGGCATCATCACCCCCAGGCCATGATTCCGGCGAGCCGGCTCGCCCTCACCGCGGCCCTCCTCTGGTTCTTGGTCGCCAGCCTGGTGGGCTTACTCCTAGGTTTAGGCCTCCTTCCCTATTCCTGGCGGCCCACCCACGCCCACATGCAACTGCTGGGCTTCGTGAGCCTTATGATCTACGGGGTGGCCTACCACGCCCTGCCCCGGTTCCGGGGGGTGGTCTTCCGCAGGCCAGGACTGGCCCTTTTCCAGGTGCTCCTGGCCAACCTCGGACTTCTGGGGATGGCCTTAGCTTGGGGCCTGGGGCTTGGGACCCAGATATGGGGGCTTTTCGCCATCCTCTCGCTTTTGGCGGGAAGCCTTTTCGTCCTCCTCATGCTGGAGGTGCTCTGGCGCTAAAGGTTCCTCGGACCCCCCTTTGGAGAACGGTATGCGTGCGACCGGTGTCCCTCTTAAAACCGTAGCCCTCCCCACGGAGCATGGGGGTTGGGGGTTCACCCTGGAACCCATCCTCCTGGGCCTGTTGCTCTCCCCCGGACCCCACACCCTGGGGCTTGCCCTCCTGGGCCTCTTCGGCTTCCTGGCCCGGCACCCCTTGAAGCTGGTCTACCAGGACCTTAGAAAGGGAAAGCGCTACCCCCGTACCCAGCTGGCTTTGAAGGTGGGCGGGGCCTATTCGATCCTGGCCCTTCTGGGCCTTCTCCTGGCCACCTGGACCGCCCAAGGCCCTTTCCTTCTTCCCCTTTTACTAGCCCTGCCCTTAGGGGCCTACATGCTTTGGGCGGACGCCTCAAACCGCTCCCGCGATCTTTTCCCTGAGATGGCCGCCGCCTTAGCCATGGCCTCCTTGGCCCCAGCGGGGGTGCTGGCGGGGGGCTTGGGGCTGGAGATCGCTTTGGGAAGCTTTCTGGCCTTGGCCCTGAGGGACGTGGCCGCCCTCTACTACGCCCGCACCCAGGTGCTCAGGGCCCGGGGAAGAAACCCCAAGCTTCACCCTGCCCACCTGGCCCTTTGGGCCTCCTCCCTCCTCGCCCTTCTTCTTCAAGGACAGGGGCTTCTGCCCGCTCCCACCACCCTTGCCCTCCTCCTCCTGGCCCTATATGGCAGTTTGGCCCTCACAAGACCACCGGTGGAGGCCCGGATCATCGGCTGGACGCAGATGGGCTTTGGCCTCCTGGTGGTCCTGGCCACGGCTTTGGGCTATACCCTCCAAGGCCTCCCCACGGCTCTCCTTGGGATACCGGCCCTGCACCGGTTTCTGGGGTGGTTCTTGGTGGGGCTAGCCTTTTTGGTTGGTCTTTACCTTCTTCTGCGGAGAGAGGTGAACCTGCCTGTGCGCATCCTCCTGGGCCTCTACGACCTGAATGCCCTCATGGGCCTCCTCTACCTGGCCTTTTTCTGGAAGCCTCTCCCTCACCCTCTCCTGGCCCTCACGGGCGTGGTCCTCCTTCACCTCCTCCTGAGAAAACCCTATCCCTGGCCCGGGGTTGGCTTTCTCCTCCTGGGATTCCTCCTTCTTTGGCACTGAAGCCCATGGTGGGGGAAAACACCCTTATCCCCTCCAAATCCCGGGAAAATAAAGGCATGAGGAAAGCCTGGGGGATTTTCCTCCTTCTTCCCTTGGCGGGGGCCCTCTACGCCCTGTGGAGCCAGCCCGTACCGCTTTGGGGTAGGTCAGAGGAGGCGGCTTGGGAACTGGTCCAGGCGCCTCCTGAACGCCTGCAGGAGGTTTACACCAAGGCCCATCCCGCCGTCTTGCGCATAGATGGCCCCGAGGGAAGCCGGGGCACGGGGTTCTTCTACCGGGAGGGCTTTGTCCTCACCGCCTACCACGTGGTGGCGGAGGGGGGGCCCTACACCCTGGTGCTTTCCAACCGCAGGCGGGCCACGGCCACCCTTCTGGGCTTCGCCGAGCCCATGGACCTGGCGGTCCTGGCCACGGAGGCCCAAGCCCTCGCCCTTCTTCCCCTGGAAACCCAAAGGCGCCCCCAGGTGGGAGAGGCCGTCCTGCACATCGGCAACGGCCGGGGCCAGTTCATCGCCCCCCGCTACGGGCGCATCACCCAAACCTCCGTGGACCCCTCTCCCTTCCTGCCCTCAGGCCTGGTGGAAACCAGCCTGCCCCTCTCCCCAGGGGATTCGGGTGGACCCGTGCTGGACCTGGAGGGGAAAGTACTGGGGGTGGCGGTGGCCATAGGCCAGACGGAGGAGGGCTTCCGGAGCTTCTTCACCCCGCTTCTTAACCGGAGCCAGGCCCTGGCGGAGATGGAAGGGGGCAAACGGAGCTACTGGCCCTATCTGGGCCTGAGGGGTCCCAGGGGCTTAACCCCACAGCTGGCCCGGGAGCTGGGCCTGCCCCCGGGTGGGGTGCTGGTGGGCGAGGTGGTGCCGGGCGGGGCCGCCCACCGGGCAGGGCTAAGGGGCCTGGAAGCGGGAGGGGTGCCGGATGTGATCCTCGAGGTCAACGGGGTGCCCGTGAATAGCTTTGAAGACCTCCTGCGGGAGGTACGCCGCTATGGGGTGGGGGAACGGGTCCGCCTCACCGTGCGCCGGGGTGGGGAGATCTTCGGGGTGGAGGTGGAACTCGCCCCCTTCCCTGGGCGGTAGTCAGCCCATGAGGTCCCGGTAGGCGGGAATCCCTGGGGCGCCTTTCGCCAGGAGCACCGCCCGGAGGATGGCCCGGGTTACGGCATCGGCGGCGTAGGCCCCCAGGCGCAAAAGGAGGTAGGGCTCTACCCCTTTGCCCTCCCCCTGGGCCAGGGCGAAGACCAGGTCCCCATCCAGGGGGGTGTGGGCCGGGCGGATGGCCCGGGCCATCCCATCCTGGGCCATGATGGCAAGCCTTTTGGCCTGGGCCTTGCTGAGGGGGGCATCCGTGGCCACCACCGCCAAGGTGGTGTGCTGGCCCAGGAGGAAGGGGTAGCGGTAGTCCTCCGGGCTTCCCCGGTAGCGGGAGCGATCCGGAACCAAAGCCCTCTCCCCTTCCGCCAGGAAGTCCTCTCCGTAAAGCCTCCCCGTCCTGGGGTCAAAGGGGCGGCCCAGGCTGTTCGCCGCCACCAGGGCCAGGACCCGGTGGCCTTCTTCCAGGAGGTACCCCGCCAGGCCCACCCCGCCCTTTACCCCTCCCGCCACCGCCCCCGTGCCCGCTCCCACGCCCCCTTCCTCCACCTCCTCCCCCGCGGCCAAGGCCGCCTGGTACCCCGCCTCCTCCCCCGGCGGTCGGTGCACCCCTCCGCGGCCCAGGTCATAGAGCACGGCAGCAGGCACGATGGGTACCGCACCTCCTGGGGTGGGAAAGCCCCTTTTTCTTTCCGCCAGGTAGCGCATGACCCCATCCGCCGCCCTCAGGCCAAAGGCGCTTCCCCCGGTGAGGAGAACGGCGTGCACCTTTTCCACGGTGTTTTCCGGCAAGAGCAAGTCCGTTTCCCGGGTGCCGGGAGCCGCCCCCCGCACGTCCACCGCCCCCACCCAGCCCTCCTCCACCAGGACCACGGTGCAACCGGTGAGGGCCTCGAGATCGGTGAAATGCCCCACCCTGATCCCCGGCCACAGGACCCCTTTCCCCCACAAGGCTTCCGCCATACGCCCAGTATCGGGTAGGCTATGGACCAGAACAAGGAGGAAGCATGTGGGAGTACCTGATCCACGGCGAGCCTTCTCCCAATATCCAGCGCTTCTTGAAAGGCTTAGGCCAAGCCCTAGAAGCCCAGGGGTTCCGCTACAACCCCGAATCCGAGGCCCCCAATTTGGTGCTGAACGCCATCACCCCGGAAAACCCCAAACCCTACCGGCGAAGGGCCCAGGCCACCTTCGTGGCCTCGGTTATGGAGCTTCCCGCCTTTCCCGAAAACCCCCTCCAGGCCCTCTACCCCTACCTGGTCCGGGCCCTTTCCAACGTGCTTCTGGCCCACGTGCCCAGCCAAGGGGTCAAGTTCCTCACCCTGGAGCTGGGGCACTACGACGAGCCCAACGGGGAAGGGTTTTTTGAGCGGGTGGCCGCACGCCTTAGGCCCATCGCCTGTAGCCGCCTGGTGATCCACAACATCTTCCACCCGGACCTCGAGCCCGAGCTTTGGCAAGGGGACGAGCTCACGGAAAGCATGTACCGGGCGGGGAAGAAGCTTAAGGAGTGGGACCTCCTTCCCGCCCCCTTCCCCATTGAGGAGATCCTTCCCCCCGAGGACCTTCGCCACGTGAAGCGCCTCTACGGCATCGGTGGCCTTTCCTACGGCAACCTCTCCGTGCGCAAGGACGAGCGCCGCTTCTGGATGTCGGCAAGTGGGGTGGACAAGGCTAACCTAAGGGAGATCGGCCGCGACATCCTTCTGGTGAAGGACTACGATCCCCAGCAAAACGCCATCCTCCTCTCCGTGCCTCCCCACGTGGAGCCTAGGCGGGTGAGCGTGGACGCCATAGAGCACTGGATGATCTACCGGGAGCACCCCGGGGTAGGGGCCATCCTGCACGTGCACGCCTGGATGGAGGGGGTTCCCGCCACCCCCTTCAACTACCCCTGCGGCACCTACGAACTGGCCCAGGCGGTGGCGGAGAAGGTACGGGAGGCCCCCGATCCCACCCGGGCGGTGGTAGGCCTAAAAAACCACGGCCTCACCATCACCGGGCGGAGCCTGGAAGAGATCATGGAGCGGATAGAGGGTAAGCTCATCCGCACCGTACCCATGTCATGAAGGCCCTCCTCTACACCCCCTCCCTTCCCAGGTTCTTTGCCGCGCGAGTCTTGGGCAAGCGTTTTCCCAAGGGTCTTCTGCCCCTCCGCCTCGCCCAGGTGCCCCTTCCCGAACGGCCAGGCTTCCTGAAGGTCAAGGTGCGGCTAAGCGGGGTCTGCGGCTCGGACCTGGCCCTCCTCTACGGGAAAAGCCCCCCCTCCATCAGCCCCTTCTTCTCCTTCCCCGCCGTCCTGGGCCACGAGATCCTGGGGGAGGTGGAGGGAAGCCTGGTGGCGGTGAACCCCCTCCTCGCCTGCGCCGACCGCGGGCTTCCCCCCTGCCCAGCATGCCAGCGGGGTGAGGAGGGGCTGTGCCGGAACGTGGCCGAAGGGCCCTTGGCCCCCGGGATGCTGGGCTACAACCGGGACCTGCCGGGGGGGTGGGGGGAGTGGGTGTTGGCCCGGCCCGAGAGGCTTTATCCCATCCCTGGGGGCGTCCCCGAGGAGCGGGGCGTTTTGGCCGAGCCCCTGGCGGTGGTGGTGCGGGGTCTTAAGAAGCTGAGGCCGTGGCCCCAGGAGATCCTGGTCCTAGGTATGGGTACCCTGGGGCTCCTGGCCCTCAAAGCCCTTCGGGCCCTGGGGTTTGCCGGCAAGGTGTATGGGGTGGCCAAGTACCCCCACCAGGCGGAGCGGGCTTTGGCCTTCGGGGCAGACGGGATCTACGGGAGCGCCAAGGAGGCCCTATTGGAGCGGGCCCGGCGCTACCGCTACCTCCTCTTTGAGGGATACCGGGGCGGGTACGAGGCGGTCATAGAGGCCTCGGGAAGCGGGCTTGGTTTCCGCCAGGCCCTCACCCTGGCCCAGGAAGGAGGCCGGGTGCTCCTCCTGGGAGCCCCAGGCCTGGACTGGGCCGACCTCTCCCCCTTCTGGTTCAAGGAGGTGGGCCTGGTGGGAAGCTACACCTATAGTCCCGAGGAGTTCGCCCAGGCGGTGGGTCTTCTCCCGGAGCTCAAGGGTTTGGAAGCCCTCATCGGGGGCATCTTCTCCCTTACCGACTGGCAAAAAGCCCTCTCTGCCAAGGGCAAGGCCCTATTCCGGCCAAATGTGTCCTGAAGGGGAGTATCCCCTGGCTTGAGGAACTATACTCCGGGGAAACCTTTAGGGGGTGGGTATGGCCTGGGAAGAAGAACCCTTTTTGGCAGCAGGGGAAAGGCTCCGGGCCCTTTTAAGGGAGGTCAAGAGGGTTATCGTGGGCCAGGACCACCTCCTGGAGAGGATGCTGGTGGCCCTTCTTGCCCGGGGCCACCTCCTCATCGAGGGGGTACCGGGGCTGGCCAAGACCCTGGCGGTGAAGACCCTGGCCCAGGCGGTAGGGGGGAACTTCAAGAGAATCCAGTTCACCCCCGATCTGGTGCCCGCTGACCTCCTGGGCACTCGCATCTACAACCCCAGGGATGGGGAGTTCAAGACCGAGCTCGGTCCCATCTTCGCCCACCTCCTTTTGGCGGACGAGATCAACCGGGCCCCAGCCAAGGTGCAGTCGGCCCTCCTCGAGGCCATGCAGGAGCGCCAGGTGACCCTGGGCAAAGAAACCTACCCCCTGCCCAAGCCCTTCCTGGTGCTGGCCACACAAAACCCCATAGAAAGCGAGGGCACCTATCCCCTGCCGGAGGCCCAGCTGGACCGCTTCCTCCTCAAGGTGGTGGTGGGCTACCCCGCCTTCCACGAGGAGCTCCTCATCGTGGGGCGCATGACCACGGGGGAGGAGGTCCAGGTAGCCCAGGTGCTTTCCCTGGAGGAGGTTTCGGAGCTGGCCCGTCTGGCCGACCGCGTCTACGTCCACCCCAAGGTGGCCGAGCACGCCGTAGCCCTGGTCCAGGCCACCCGGGACCTGGAAGGTGCGGGGCTTAAGGACCTGAAGCCCTTTGTGGCCTACGGGGCAAGCCCCCGGGCCTCCTTGGCCTTGGTCCAGGGAGCTAAGGCCCTGGCCCTGGTCCGGGGGCGGGCCCACGCCCTTCCGGAGGATGTGCGGGACCTGTACCTGGACGCCCTCCGCCACCGCGTGATCCTCTCCTACCAGGCTTTGGCGGAGGGCGTGCGGGTGGAAGATGTGCTGGAAGCCATCTTAAAGCGCCTTCCCCCGCCCTTTGTGCCCCTCCACGACCCTCATGGAGACGCCCGAAGCCCTCTTGGCCCGCCTGGAGCTTAAGGTGGTGCGTCCCCTGGATGGGCTCCTCTTCGGGGACTACCGGGGGGTGTTCTACGGCAAGAGCCTGGAGCTTGCGGAGATCAGCCCCTACAACCCCGGGGACGAAGCCGAGCGCATCGACTGGCCCGCCACCGCCCGCACGGGGGAGCTACACGTGCGCCGCTTTCGGGAAGAGCGGGAGCTCACCCTCTGGCTCCTCCTGGACGGAAGCCCCTCCATGCGCTTTGGCTCTAGGAGGCGGGAAAAGTACACCCTGGCCCTGGAGCTGGCCCTGAGCGTGGCCTACATCGCCCTCCGGCATGGGAACCGGGTGGGGGCTATCCTGCCCTCGGGCCTCCTGCCCCCCAAAGGGGGCAAGGCCCAGGCCCTCCTCCTGGCCCGGGAGGCCCTTAAGGGCGGGGAGCCGCTTCCCCTGGGGGAAGCCTTGGGGCTTCTGGAAAGGGTGGCCAGGCGCAGGAGCCTGGTCTTCACCTTCTCGGACTTCCTGGACTCCTTTTCCGCCCCCTTTTCCCGCCTGGCCGCCCGGCACGACCTGGTGGCGGTCCTGGTGGAAGATCCCCTGGAGCGGGCCCTACCCCAGGCAGGGGTGCTCTCCTTCTTTGACCCGGAAACCGGGGCCCAGGTGGAGGTAAACACCTTAGACCCAAGGGTACGGGAGGCTTATCGCCAAAGGGCTGAGGCCCTGAGGGTGGCCCGGGTACGGGAGATCCTTAAAGCCGGTGCCGACTTCCTGGTGGCCTCCACGGAGATGGACCTGGTTCCCCTCCTCCTCAGGTTTGTGGAAAGGAGGCGTTGGTGGCATTTAAAAGCCCCGAGGGCTTCCTCCTAGGCCTTCTCCTCCTGGGCGCAGGGGGGCTACTCCTCTGGCTTTTGGGGCGGGCCGGGCGGAGGCGGCTTCTCTCCGCCTTGGACCCCGCCTTCCTCCCAGGGCCTAAGCCCCTACCCCTTCCCTTCCTCCTGGCCCCTCTTTTCCTCCTACTGGCGGCAGGTCGCCTCGAAGCCCCCCTTCCCTGGCGGGAGAACCTCACGCAGGCCCTTCTGGTGGTGGACACCAGCCACTCCATGGCCGCAGACGACGAAACTCCCACCCGCCTGGAGCGGGCCAAGGCCCTGGCCCAAAGCTTCCTTCGCGGCCTGGATCCCTCGGTGAAGGTAGGGCTGGTGAGCTTCGGACCCCAGGCGGTCCTGGTCCTCTCCCCTACCCGGGACCGCCAGGCCCTCCTTAAGGCCCTGCAAGGCCTCAAACCCGGGGGGACCACCCCCTTGGGCCAAGGCCTCCTCCAGGCCCAGCGGATCCTGCGGCCCAAGGGGCCAGAGGGGGATCTTCCCCAGGTGAAACCCCCCGCCGCTATCCTCCTCCTTTCCGATGGGGCTGCCAACGCCGGGAGCGATCCCCTCGAGGCGGCTAAAGAGCTCTCCCGGGCAGGCCTCCCCATCTTCGTGCGCCCCCTGGGCGACCCCAAGGGAGCGGTGAGCCGCATCGGGGAAGGGCTTTACTTCGTGCCCACCAATCCCCTGAGCCTCCTGCGCCTGGCCCAGGCCACCGGGGGCCAGGCGCTCGGTGAGGATTTCCAACCCCTCTACCGGGCCCTCCGCCCCTACCGGGTATGGCGAACCCAGACCCTGGACCTCACCCAGGCCCTGGTGGTGGCTGGGCTCCTATGCCTTTCCTTCGGCGCTTACCTGAGCCTGGCCCGGGAAGGGAGGTGGCCGTGAGCCTTCAGGCCCCCGAGGCCCTAAGCCTTCTCATCCTTTTGGCCTTCTTGCTGGTGGGCCTCTATCCAAGGCGCCCCAAGGCCCGCTTGCCCCATCCCTTGGTCCCCCTGCTGCAACAGGCGGCCCGGGAGTCCCGGGGAATCCTTCCCTGGTTGCCCCCAGCCCTCTTTTTCCTTGGGCTTTGCCTCCTGGTCCTGGCAGCCACAAGACCGCTGATGCCCCTCCCCGGCCAAGCAAGCCGAAACGTGGCGATCCTGGTCATAGACGTAAGCCGCAGCATGATGGCAGCCGACCTGAAGCCAAGCCGCCTCGAGGCGGCCAAGGAAGCCGCCCGGGCCTTCCTCCGAGAGGCACCCAAGGCCCTAAGGATTGGGCTCGTGGCCTTCAGCGGCAACGCCCAGACCGTCCACCCCCCCACCACCGACCGCAGGCTCCTAAAGGAAAGCCTGGACAGCCTGGAGTTCGGCCGCTCCACCGCCATAGGGGAGGGAATCCTGGAAGCCCTGCACAACATCCGGGAGGCAGGGGGCGAAGGGGAGGTCCTCCTCCTCACCGACGGCAGGAACCGAACGGGCAGGGACCCCCTGGAGGCGGCGGCCGAGGCCTCCCGCATGGGGGTGCGCATCTACGCCGTGGGGGTGGGGGTACCGGGATGGACCCCAGGCCCCGAGGATCCGGTGAGCGCCTTTGGCTTCTTCCCGGGGGCCTTTGAGGTGGACGAGGAACTCCTCTGGTCCCTGGCGGAGTTCACCGGGGGGCGGTATTACCTGGTGGCCTCGGAAAAGGAGCTTTCCGACCTCTACCAGAAGCTCGCCCGCTCCGTGCGCCTCGAGGTCATGCCCGGGGAGGCTGCTGGGTTTCTGGGGGTCCTGGGAGGCTTTTTGGCCCTCTTAGGAGTGGCCTTGCGGCGTTACCTCTCCCCCGCCTAGGACCCGCCAAAGGGGTTAGGAACGGGCTCCACCGGGAAAAGCTCCTGGGGCTCCCCCCCAGGCACCGGGAGCATGCGGAAAAACTCTCCGTTCCAAAAGAGATAAACCTGAGGTTCGCACCCCTCCCCGCCCGGGGGAAAAACCTCTTGGACGGGTACGGACCCGGCAGCCCAGGAAGCGGGGACCCCCCACAAGGACCCGCTCCCAGGTGGCCGCCCCATCCAGGCTACCCCCACCCCAAGAAGCCCTCCCAGGACCAGACCCAGTAGAAAAGGCTTCATACCCTTTAGGGTAACAGGCTGGACCAGAAGGGCAGGCCGGGGAGCACGTTTCAAGCCACGCTCCCCGCCCACGCCTTCTTTACCCCCTCCCAAGCCTTTTCTCAAGCCAGGGGCGTAAGATGTAAAGCATGTACGCCTTCCGCGAGGGCCTGCGGCAGATTCTCCGTCATCCCACGGCCAGTCTCGCCACTTTTTTTACCGCCCTCGTCTCCTTCGCTCTCCTTTACTTTCTGGGCCTCGTCCTATGGAACCTGGAGCGGGTAGTGCATACCCTGGAGAGGGAACTGGAAGTGGCGGCCTTCCTGCAAAAAGGGGCCGATGTGGAAGCCATCCTCAGCGAGATCCAGGGCTGGGGTGAAGTGGGGGAGGTGCGGCTTCAGAGCAAGGAGGAGGCCCTGGCCCAGCTGGTTCTGGACTACCCCTACCTGGCCGAAGCCAAGGACCTGGTGGAGAACCCCTTGCCCGACACCTTGCGCCTGAGGCTTAAGGACCCGGAGGCGGTGCGCACGGTGGCGGAAAGGCTCAGGAAGCTTCCGGGGGTAGAGGGGGTGGAATACGGAGGCGAGCTAACGGAAAGGCTGGTTCAGGTGCTGTCTGGAAGCCGCTTGGCCATGGGGGTCCTGGTGGGGCTTCTTCTCCTCAACACCTTCTTCAGCGTCATGGGCTCCATACGCCTATCCCTGGAAAGCCGGAAGGAAGCCCTGGGCATCATGCTCCTGGTGGGGGCCACCCGGCGGTTTATCCAGGCTCCCTTCGTGGTGGAAGGGATCCTGCTCACCCTGGGGGCCAGCCTCCTGGCGGTGGCTTTCGGCAGCCTCCTGTACCGGGGCCTGGCCCAGGGCCTCCAGGGACTCCTTCCCTTTCTGCCCGTGCTGGGGGTCAAGGACCTCTCCCAGACGGGGCTCATGGTCCTAGCCCTGGCGGTGGTCCTGGGGGCCGGTGGGGCCTTCATGGCCACCCGGTCCTATCTGAGGGAAGTCTAGGATGGGTTTCCCCTGGATCCTCCTTCCCCTGGTTCTGTGCCCGGGCTTCCTGCTGGGGGTCTTGGCCCAGAACGTGCCTGCCCAGGAGCGCACCGTGCGCAACCTGGAAGACCAGCTGAACCAGGCCAAGGCCCTGGAGGAGCAAAGCCAAAAGCGAATCCGCCTCCTAAACCAGGAGCTTGCCCGCTTATCCACCCGGGTGGAGAACCTGCTTAAGGAGAAAGCCCGCCTCGAGGGGGAGATCGCCCGATTGGAGAAGGAGCGCGCTGCCTTAAGCCGGCAGATCGCCCAGTTGAAAGAGGAAATCGGCCTGACGGAAGGGCGCATCGCCAAGCTGGAAAGGGACCTGGAAAGCTTAAAGGAGCGGCTCCAGGCCCTGATGCGAAGCCTGCACCGGGAGAAAGCCGGCCGCTACCTCCCCCTCCTCCGGGCCCAGTCCTTTACCGACCTGGCGGTGCGAGCCCGCTGGGTGGGGTACATCTCGGAGCGGGATGCGGAGCTGGTCCGTACCCTTCAGGCCACCTTGAAGGCCCTAAGGGAAGAGCGGGAGCGCCTAGGCCTTCTCCTCGCCGACCTCACCGCCAAGGAAAAGGCTCTCGGGGAAACCCAAAGGGCCTTGGAAGGGCAGAAGAAGGAGCTGGAGGCCACCCTCTCCGGCCTTAGGCAGGAAGAACAGGGCAAAAGGGCCCTTCTCCGGGACGCCCTCTTGGAACGGCAACGCCTCCAAGCCCAGCTGGCCGCCCTCCAGGCCAGGGTGCTGGCGGAACGGCAACGCCTCTTGGAGCTTAAGCGCCAGGAAGAGGAGCGGCGAAGGCGGGAGGAGGAGCGGAGGAGGCAGGAGGCCGAGCGCCGCCAGGCGGCCAGCCAACCCTCACCCCGCCAGGCCAGCGTGGTGGTACCCCCTCCCCCCTTGCCCGCCACCGTGGGCCGGCTGGCCTTTCCCGTGCCCGGGGGCAGGATCCTGGTGCCCTATGGGCAGGAAGGGCCTTTCCAGGTGATCCAGGGCCCCGCTCCGGGAAGCCCGGTACAGGCTGCCGCCGACGGGTACGTGGCCGGGATCCTCTACCTGCCCAACCTGGGCTACACGGTGATGCTGGTGCACACGGAAACCCTTTCCACCGTCTACACCAACCTGCAGGAGCCCTTGGTCCAGGAGGGAGAAAGGGTGCAAAGGGGCCAGCTTCTCGGCTACACGGGGGGCGGCCTCCTCATCCGCCCGGAGGAGGTGGAGTTCAGGGTAGCGGTACGCGTGGGCGGAGAGACCCGCTTCGTGGATCCCTCCGCCTACTACTGAAAACCTTGGTTATGCGGGCTCAATAAGCCCGTAGTTGCCGTCCTTGCGGCGGTAGATGACGTTGATCTCGTCCGTCTTGGCGTTGCGGAACACGAAGAAGTCGTGGCCCAAGGCCTCCATCTGGAAGGCGGCCTCCTCGGGGTCCATGGGCTTCATCTCAAAGCGCTTGACCCGGACGATCCTGGGGCCTTCCTCCTCCTCGGGCTTGCGCAGGGCCTCGAGGTCCCGCACCTCGGGAGGTAGCGGCCCCTGGTAGGTGTGCCGCTTGCCTACGAAGCGCCGCTCCTTGTAGCGCTTCAGCTGGGTTTCCAGCCGGTCCACCATGCGGTCGATGGCCGCATAAAGGTCAGGGTCCTCCTCCTCCACCCTGACGAGCCCCCCGGGGAGGTCCACCTGCACCTCGGCCTTGGCCTTGCGGGCCACGTGGTTGCTGCCCGCCAAGGAAAGAACCACCTTGGCCATGAGCTCCCCATTCTGGTAGCGGTCCAGGCGGGAAAGCTTCCTCTCCACGTAGTCCCGAATGGCGTCGGTGATCTCCAGGTTACGACCGATGAGTTTGTAGACCTTCATACGCCCTCCTTTCCGCCCCGGTCAGGGCTTTCCCTTACCCTTATGCTACCACCTTCCCCCGGACGTTCGTCCCGCACCACCTGGCCCGCCTTCAGCACCACCACCCGGGCCGGGTAGGCCTCCAGGAGCTCGCGGCTATGGGTGGCCACCACCACCGTGGCCCCCCGCTGGTGGGCAGCCTTGAGGATATCCAGCACCTGCAGGGCATTTTCCAGGTCCAGGTTCCCCGTGGGCTCGTCCGCCAGGATCACCGGGGGGTCCAGGAGCAAGGCCCGGGCTATGGCCACCCGCTGGGCCTCGCCCACGGAAAGCTCCTCGGGAAAGGCCCTTTTCTTGTGGGAAAGCCCCACCCGGCGCAGGGCGGTGGTGATGCGTTCCCCCCACTCCCTCTGGGGAACCCCCTGCACCCGGAGGACAAAGGCCAGGTTCTCCTCCACCGTCATGTCGGAAAGGAGGCGGTGGTCTTGGAAGACCATGCCGATCCGGCGGCGGTGGAGGGCCACCTGGTCCCCCTTGAGGAGCTTCAGGTTCTGTCCGCCAAAGTACACCGTTCCTTGGGTGGGAAGGAGCCGGCGCAGGATCAGGGAAAGCAGGGTGGACTTTCCCGCCCCCGAGTGCCCCACCACGTAGACGAACTCCCCCTTCTTCACCTCGAGGCTCACGTTGTAAAGCGCCTTGGTCCCCGTGCGGGGGTATTCTAGGCCCACCCGGTGGAAGGCGATCATGCCCTTACTATACGGAAGACAGACCACGGTTGTTTCTCATGGTGGGGCGCTATAGTAGAGGCTAGGTGAGGGAAGAGATGAAAAAACGCGCGTGGTTCCTCGCAGGGCTCGGGGTGATCCTGGCCCTGGTATACGCCCAGCTTCCAAGGCCCCAGGCGGAAAACCTCCTGCAAAACCCCAACGGCCAGGCCCTGTTGGAGGTTTACCAAAGGATCCAACAGGACTACCTGGAAACCCTTCCCCGGGAAAAGCTCAACGCCCTATTGGAAGGGGCCATCGGCGGCATGGTCTCCGCCTTGAAGGATCCCTTCACCAGCTACTCTCCCCCCCAGCGGGCCAGCGTCCGCCAGGAGGACCTAAGGGGCGAGTTCTTCGGCATCGGGGCCACCCTCTCCCCCGCCAATCCCGACGGCACCGGGGCCAAGATCGAGGGGGTGATGAAGGGCCTGCCTGCCCAGCGGGCGGGGATGCGGGCCGGGGATGTGATCCTCGAGGTGGACGGGGAGGACGTCACGGGTCTTCCCCTGGTGGAGGTGGTGGCCCGGATCCGGGGCCGGGAGGGCACCAAGGTCACCATCAAGGTGCGCCGGGAAGGGACCCCCGCCCCCCTGGTCTTTGAGCTCATCCGGGAAAAGGTGGAGATCGTCTCGGTTTCCACGGGCAGGATCGGGGACGTGGGCTATGTGGCCCTGGAGACCTTCGGCAACTTCAAGGTGGAGGACCAGCTTAAGAAGGCCATTGACGGGCTCAAGGCCCAGGGCATCAAGAAGCTCATCTTTGACCTGCGGGATAACGGGGGCGGCCTCCTGGACCAGGGGTGCGCCGTGGCCAGCGCCTTCTTGAAGGAAGGCCCCATCGTCTACACCCGCACCAAGAACCTCACCCGGGTCTGGTGCGAGGCCTCGGGAAAGCCCCTTTGGGATGGGCCCATGGTGGTCCTGGTGAACGGGAACTCGGCTTCCGCCAGCGAGATCGTGGCCGGGGCCCTGCAGGACTACGGCCGGGCCAAGATCATCGGGGAAAAGACCTTCGGCAAGGGCGTGGGCCAGACCCCCTACACCCTGGCCAACGGGGGGGAGCTCACCCTGGTCACCTTTGAATGGCTCACCCCTAAGCGCCGGGCCATCAACAAGGAGGGCCTGAAGCCCGACATCGAGGTCAAGGACACCCGTTTCCCCACCCCCTTCTCCCTGCAAGGGGCCGGGGCGCCTCCTGGGGCTGAGGTCACCGTGACCCTAAACGGGAAGACGGTGAAGGTCAAGGCCGATGCCGAGGGGAAGTTCACCTACGCCGAGCCCCAGCGCCAGCGGCCCCTCCCCGAGGAGCGGGGGCAGGCGGTCTTGGACCTGGAAGAAGACGCCATCCTCAAGCGGGCCTTGGAGGAGCTGAACGCCACCCGCTAGCCGGGAAAGGCCAAGGGGCCGGGTTTTCCCCGGCCCCTTTGGACCACCCCACCCTGACAGGCCCAGGTGGGGCCCCACCATCCCCACCCCTCTTGGGCCAAGGGCTATTTCACCAACGCCCCCGGGGGAATCTCCCCCTCCACCGTGACCAGGGCCAGCCTATCCCCCTCGGATGCCGCCAGGATCATCCCCTGGCTCTCCACGCCCCGGAGCCTGGCAGGCTTGAGGTTGGCCACCACCACCACCTTTTTCCCCACCAGGTCCTCGGGGCGGTACCACTGGGCGATGCCGGAAACCACGGTGCGCTCCTCGCTCCCCAGGGAGAGCCTAAGCACCAGGAGTTTATCGGCGTTGGGGTGCTTCTCCGCCGCCACCACCTGGGCCACCCTAAGCTCCACCTTGGCGAAGTCCTCCATGCCGATGAAGCGATCCTCCTTGGTCCCCTCCATGTTGCCTCCCCTGGCCTCCTCCCTTGGGCTTTCCTTGGGAAAGAGAACCCCCGCCTCCTGGGGAAGGGGAAGGGGTTCCGCCAGGCCCCAGCGCTCCGCCTCCTCGAGGCTCACCTCCTCCTTCAGGCCCAAGGCCCGCCTTAGCTCGGCCATCTTGCCCGGCATGGCCGGGGTAAGGAGGATGGAGGCGATCCTCAGGCCCTCCACCGCCCGGTAGAGCACCGCCTTGGCACCTTCCGGGTCCTTCTTGTGAAGCTCCCAGGGACGCTTCTCGTTGATGTAGCGGTTTATGGCCTTGACGTAGGCCATGGCCTCCTCGAGGGCCACGTGGAAGCGAAGGTCCCGCACCAGACCCCTGAGGCGTCCCGCAAGGCGCGTGCCCTCCTCCAGCTCCTCCCCGGGAACCGGCTCGGGAATGCGTCCCTCAGCGAAACGAAAGAGCATGGCCCGGGTGCGCTGGAGAAGGTTGCCCAGGTCGTCGGCGAGATCCGCCTCGTACCTGGCCTTCAAGGCCTCCTCGCTCACCGACGTATCCTGGCCATAGGGAATCTCCCGCAAAAGGTAATAGCGCACCGCATCCCGGCCGTACTTCTCCGTGAGGGCAAAGGGGTCCACCACGTTCCCCAGGGTTTTGCTCATCTTGCGGCCATCCGGCCCCAGCAGGAACCCCCCCACGTTCAGGTGCCGGTACATGGGAATCCCCGCCGCCTTCAGCATGGTGGGCCAGAAGACGGCATGGGGCTTCAGGATGTCCTTACCGATCAGGTGCCAGGCCTGGGGCCAGAAGGTGGCGTAGCGGGGGTCCTCGGGGTAGCCCAGGGCGGAAACGTAGTTGAGAAGGGCGTCAAACCACACGTAGGTCACGTGGGCCTCATCCCAGGGCAGGGGGATGCCCCAAGGGACGCGGGCCTTGGGCCGGGAGATGGAAAGATCCCCAATGGGCTCGGAGAGCATGGAAAGCACCTCGTTCCTGTACCCCTCGGGCCGGATGAGGTCGGGGTGGGTCTGGAGGTAGTCGATGAGCCACTCCCGGTACCTCTCCATGCGGAAGAAGTAGTTCCCTTCCCGTCTCCGCTCCACAGGGCGGGCGTGGATGGGGCAAAGATCCCCTTGAAGCTCCTTCTCCGTGTAGAAGCGCTCGCAGCTTACGCAGTAAAGCCCCTCATACTCCCCGTAGTAGATGTCCCCAGCCTCGTAGACCTTCTGCAAGACCCGTTGCACCACCCGCTTATGCCGCTCCTCCGTGGTACGGATGAAATCGTCGTAGGCGATGCCCAAAAGCTCCCAAGCCTTGCGGAAGCGCTGGGATACCCGGTCCACAAAGGCCTTTGGCTCCTCTCCCGCCTTCAGGGCCGCCCGGTAGACGGTTTCCCCGTGCTCGTCGGTGCCGGTGAGGAAAAAGGTCCGGTATCCGTCCAACCGGTGCCAGCGGGCCAGGAAGTCCGCCACCACCGTGGTGTAGGCGTGGCCCAGGTGGGGTTCCGCATTCACGTAGTAGATGGGGGTGGTGATGTAAAAAACCTTTTCCATCCCTCCTCCAAGAAAAACCGGGGCATGCGCCCCGGGCGGGAAGGCCCTCCCGCCCTAAGCATGGGGCATGCCCTTCATGGGTCCGATTCTACACCTTACGGGAGTATCTCCTCCACCCCCATGGGCCCCGCCACCAGGGCCCGGGTGGCCAACCCCACGAAAAACCCCGTCTCCACCACTCCGGGGATCTCCAAAAGGGCCTTGTGCAGGCCCAGAGGGTCCCCAATGGGACCAAAGCGCACATCGGCGATCAAGTGCCCCCCGTCGGTGAAGTAAAACTCATCCCCCTCCATCCTGAGCTCCGGCTCCCCGCCCAGGGCGCGGATGGCCTTCAAGGTGGCCAGATGGCCAAAGGGCACGATCTCCACCGGCACCACCCCCCGGCCCAGCACGGGCACCTTCTTGGTGTGGTCGGCGATCACGATAAACTCCTTGGCGTTGCTCTCCACAATCTTCTCCCGCAGGAGAGCCCCGCCCAGGCCCTTGATCAGGGAAAGGTCCGGAGCGATCTCATCGGCCCCGTCTATGGCCAGGTCCACCCCCTCCGGAGGAAGCTCCACCACGCGAATCCCCTCCCTAAGGGCCAGGTCCTTGGTGGCCTCCGAGGTGGGGACCCCCACAACCCCTTTGAGTTCCCCTTCCCTAATCCGCCGGGCCAGCTCCAAGACGGCATACCGGGCCGTGGACCCCGTGCCCAGGCCCACCACCATGCCATCCTGGACATAGGCCACAGCGGCGTGGGCCGCCTCCTTCTTATACGATTCCAAGGGTCTTTCCATGGCTAAAACCCCCGCAAACTCCGCAAGGCCTCGGCCACCTCCTCGGCGTGCCCCTCAGGGGACACCTTTTTCCATACCTTGGCGATGCGCCCTTCAGGGTCTATCAGGAAGGTCTGGCGCAACACCCCTTCGTACTCCTTGCCATAAAGGTTCTTTTTCCCCCAGGCCCCATAGGGCAGGATGGCTCGCCGCTCGGGGTCAGCAAGAAGGGGAAAGTTGAGACCGTACTTCTCGGCAAAGCGCTTGTGGCTTTCCACATCGTCCGCAGAAACCCCTAAGACCACGGCTCCCAGTTCCTGCAAATCCCCCATACGGTCACGGAAGCCGCAAGCCTCCTTGGTGCACCCGGGGGTATCGTCCTTGGGATAGAAGTAGAGAACCACCCACCTCCCCCGGTAATCGGAAAGCCGGTGGATCCGCCCCTCTTGGTCCGGCAGGGCGATATCGGGCGCAAGGGTTCCAAGCTCCATGAGGGCATCTTACCCCAACCCCCCTGGCTGCCAATAAGGGGGCGCTAAAGTTTGTAGCCGAAGCGGCGGAGGAGGTCCTTGCGCCAGGCCACCTCGGCCTCATCCTCTACCCCTAGGGGCTTGAAACCATCCATAACCCCCAGGATGGCCCGCCCTTCCCCCTCCTCGGCCACCACCACCTGGAGGGGGTTGGCGGTGGCGGCAAAGATGCGCACCACCTCAGGGCAAGCCTTCACCGCGTGGAGCACATTAATGGGGTAAAACCCCTCACCCAACACGATGAGGAAGGTGTGCCCTGCCGCCAGGTTGAGGATATTCCGCACCGCAAGCTCCATAAGCTCGGGATCCGTGCCGGAACGCCGCACCAGGCGCTTGCCGCTGGCCTCGGAGAAGGCAAGGCCAAACCTGATACCCGGCACGGCGGTCACCAAGGCCTCGTGGAGGTCCTCCACCGTTTTGATGAAGTGGGCCTGGCCCAGGATGACGTTGAGGTTTTCCGGCTTCTCTATGGGGATGAGCTTGAGTTCCATGCCCCCATTGTATCCGTGGCCCAAGACCCAACCCCAGGGGGTCCGAAAGGTGTAGCATGGGTCCCATGGATGTTCTGGAAAAGGCCGTAGGGGGGGAGAGGCTTACCGAAACCGAGGTGCTCTCCCTTTTTGACCTCCCCCTGCCCGAGCTGGCTGCCGCCGCTCACGAGGTGCGCCTTCAGAAAACCCATCCAGAGGTGGTGACCTTTCTCATAGACCGCAACATCAACTACACCAACGTCTGCACGGTGGGTTGCGCCTTTTGCGCCTTTTACCGCACCCGGCGGCAGAAGGATGCCTACACCCTCACCTTTGAGGCCATCGCCGAGAAGGTAGAGGAACTCTACCAGGTGGGGGGAAGGCGCATCCTGATGCAAGGGGGGGTGAACCCCGAGCTTCCCCTGGAGTGGTACCTGGACCTTCTCCGCTACCTCAAGAACCGCTTCCCCGACCTGCGCATCGACGCCTTCAGCCCCGAGGAGATCCTAGGGCTGGAAAGGCTCACGGGGCTTAAGGCCAAGGAGATCTTGGAAAAGCTGATGGAGGCTGGCCTAGATGGGATGCCGGGGGCCGGGGCGGAGATCCTGGTGGACGAGGTGCGGCACAAGGCCGCCCCCGCCCGCATCAAGACCGCGGACTGGTACCGCATCGTGGATGCCGCCCAGGCCCTGGGGCTTTACACCCTGGCCAGCATGGTGATCGGCTTTGGGGAAGGGCCAAGGGAGCGCACCGCCCACCTGCTGGGCCTAAGGGCCCAGCAGGACAAGGCCCTGGAAAAGTACCAAAACGGCTTTGCCGCCTTTGCCCTTTGGACCTTGCAGGTGGAGCACACCCGGCTTAAGGGCAAGGCCCCGGGGGCCACCGCCCACGAGTACCTGAAAACCCTGGCCATCGCCCGGCTCACCCTGGACAACTTCGCCCACCTCCAAGCCTCCTGGCCCACCCTGGGGTTCAAGGTGGCCCAGGCCGCCCTTTACTACGGGGCCGACGACTTCGGCAGCACCATGCTGGAGGAGAACGTGGTTTCGGCGGCCGGGGGGCATGGGCGCACCCACGCCACGGTGCGGGAGATCGTGCGCCACATCGTGGATGCGGGCTTCCGGCCTGCGGAGCGGGACCCCCTCTACCGCATCCTGCGGTATCCAGACCCCAAGGCCCTCCTGGAAGAGGGCGTGGAGCTCCCCCTGGCCTAAGCGGGTTCCTTTTGCAAAAGCCCTTGGCGGATCTCCTCGAGGAGAGGGGCCAGGGGCCTATCCCCCTCGAGGGCCCGCACCAAGGCGCTTCCCACCACCACCCCGTCGGCCACCGCCGCCTGGGCTGCGGTTTCCCTTCCCGAAACCCCAAAGCCCACCGCCACGGGCAAGGAGGTTCTGGCCTTGATGCGCCGCACCAGGTCCCGCACCTCCTCGGGCAGGCGCTCCCGCTCCCCGGTGACCCCGGTGACGGAGACCGCATAGATGAACCCGGTGGCGTAGCCCACCACGGTTTCCACCCGCCGGTCCGTGGAGGTGGGGGCCAGGAGAAACACCGTTTCCAAGCCTATCTCCTGGGCCAGGCGCACCAGGGCGGGATCCTCATCGGGAGGAAGGTCGGGGAGGATGAGACCCGTGGCCCCCGCCTGCTGGAAAAGGCTAAAAAACCGTTCCGGACCCCAGGCTAAGACGGGGTTCAGGTAGGTCATGAGGAAAAGGGGCCTTTCGGTGAGGGCCCGCACCTCCCGGAAGAGTTCCAAAACCCCCTGGACGCTCATCCCCTTCCTTAAGGCCTCCTCGCTGGCCCGCTGGATCACCGGACCGTCCCCCAGGGGATCGGAGTAGGGAAGGCCGATCTCCAAAAGGTCGGCGTAGGGCAACACCTCCTTCACCGCCTGCAAGAAGCCTTCCCGGCTGGGAAAGCCGGCGGTGAGGTAGGGGATCAAGGCGGCCCGGCCCTCGGCCTTGGCCCGGGCAAAGGCTTCCCGCGTGGTCATAGCTCCCCTCCCAGAAGGCGCATCACCTCGGTCACGTCCTTGTCCCCCCGGCCCGAGAGGTTGATGACCACGATCTGGTCCTTATCCATCTCCGGCACCACCTTGGCCGCGTGGGCGATGGCATGGGCGGACTCCAGGGCGGGGATGATCCCCTCCAGGCGGGCGAGGAGCTTGAAGCCCTCCAGGGCCTCCTCGTCCGTCACCCCCGCGTACTCGGCGATGCCCTGGTCGGCGTAGTAGCTGTGCTCCGGCCCCACCCCTGGGTAATCCAGCCCCGCAGAAACCGAGTGGGCCGGGGTGATCTGGCCGTCGTGGTCGTAAAGGAGGTACATGTAGCTCCCGTGCAACACCCCCCGCTTCCCCGCCCCGATGCTGGCGGCGTGCCTACCGCTGGAAAGCCCCTCCCCGGCGGCCTCCACCCCGATGAGCCGGGGACGCTCCCTTGGGGGAAGGTAGGCGAAGGGGGCGAAAAGCCCGATGGCGTTGGACCCCCCACCCACGGCGGCGATGAGGGCATCGGGGTAGCGGCCGAACATCCTCAGGCTCTCCTCCTTCACCTCCTCCCCGATGACGCTTTGGAACTCCCGCACCATCATGGGGTAGGGGTGGGGGCCCACCACCGAGCCCAGGATGTAGAAGGTGGTGCGCACATGGGTGAGCCAGTCGCGGATGGCCTCGTTGGTGGCGTCCTTAAGGGTGCGGCTTCCCGCCGCCACCGGGCGCACCTCCGCCCCCAGAAGCTTCATGCGGAACACGTTTAGGGCCTGGCGCCGCACGTCCTCCTCCCCCATGTAGACCACGCATTCCAGGCCGAAAAGCGCCGCCACCGTGGCCACGGAGACCCCGTGCTGCCCGGCCCCGGTTTCGGCGATAACCCGCTTTTTGCCCATGCGCCGGGCCAGGAGGGCCTGGCCCAAGGTGTTGTTGATCTTGTGGGCCCCGGTGTGGAGAAGGTCCTCCCGCTTCAGGTACACCTGGGCCCCGCCCCAGTACTCGCTAAGCCTCTTGGCGTGGTAAAGGGGGGTAGGCCGGCCGGCAAAGGTCCTGAGGTAGTGCTCCAGCTCCGCCAAAAAGGCGGGGTCCTTCTTGGCCTCCCTGTAGGCGGCCTCCACCTCCTCGAGGGCCGGGATTAAGGTTTCAGGAACGTACCTTCCTCCATAGGGACCAAACCGTCCCCGCTCGTCCGGTAGGGGAAAATCAGACAACCTCAACATGTCCACTCCAGAAAAGGGCCACCAAGCCCCAAAAGCCCATCCATCCTACAAGCCGCTGGCCCAAGAAGCCAAGCACGGGCTTCGCCCGCGACCAAGGCCTATACCGGCCATGCCGCCACCCGTAGGCAAAGGGGGTGCGGACCCGCATGAGCTTAGGGTAGACCCCTTTGGGCCAAAGGGCAAGTAGACTCTAGGTCATGGAGATTGCGGTACTGGACAAGGGCTTCGTCCGCCTGGTGGAGGCGATGGGGAACGACGCTTCCATCGTCCAGGCGGCCAGGGTTTCCTACGGCCCGGGCACCAAGACGGTGCGGGAGGATGCCGCCCTCATCGACTACCTCATGCGCCACCGCCACACCAGCCCTTTTGAGATGGTGGAGTTCAAGTTCCACGTCAAGGCCCCCATCTTCGTGGTGCGCCAGTGGTTTCGCCACCGCACCGCCAGCGTGAACGAGATCTCTGGGCGCTACTCCGTGTTGCAGGAGGAGTTCTACGAACCCAAGGCCTGGCGCCACCAGGCCAGGAGGAACAAGCAGGGCTCGGAAGGGGCCTTCCCCGACGAGGAAGCCTCCCGCCTTCTAAAAGGGGTGGAGAGAGAGGCCTACCAGGCCTACCAGACCCTCCTGGAAAAGGGCATCGCCCGGGAAATGGCCCGGATGGTCCTCCCCTTAAACCTGTACACGGAGTTTTACTGGAAGCAGGACCTGCACAACCTCTTCCACTTCCTGGCCCTGCGCCTGGACCCCCACGCCCAGTGGGAGATCCGGCAGTACGCCCAGGCCATCGCCGAGATCGTCAAGGCCCACGTGCCCCTGGCCTGGGGGAGTTTTGAGGAACACGTGCTAAAGGGAGCCCACCTCTCCCAGACGGAGGTTCGCGCCTTACGGGGGCTTCTCACCCCCGAGCTTTACGAGAAGGCCCTACGGGCGCTTGGGCTTTCCGGTTCCCGGCTGGAGGAGGCCCTAACCAAGCTCTTTCCCCCGGAGCCCGCTTAGGCCAGCAAGGCTTCCCGGCTTTTGCCCGTACGCTCCTCTATGAGCCGGTAGAGTTCCTCCTCCGTGAGGATGGGCACCCCCAGGGCCCGGGCCTTCTCCAGCTTGCTCCCTGGGGCCTCCCCCATGACCAGGTAGCTGGTCTTACGGCTCACGGAATCCGTCACCTTGGCCCCCAAGCGCCGCAAAAGGGCCTTCACCTCCTCCCGGGGGCGGGAAAGCTCCCCGGTGATGACGAAGGTAAAGCCCTTTAGGGCCTCTTCGCCCCGTTCCTTGGCCTCCATCTCCACCCCGGCCTCCTTCAGGCGCCTCACCAGATCACGGAAGGCGGGGTCCTGCAGGGTTTCGTAAATCCCCCGGGCGGTGAGCTCCCCCACCTCCTCCACCTGGAGGAGCTCCTCTGGTGTGGCCTCCAGGAGCCGGTCCATGGTGCCGAAGTGGGCTGCCAGGTTGCGGGCCAAGACCTCCCCCACCCCCGGTAGCCCCAAGGCGTAAAGGAGGCGTTCCAGACCCCGGCCCTTGCTCTCCCCAATCTGGCGGAGAAGGTTCCCTGCGCTCTTCTCCCCCATGCGCTCCAGGCCCACCAGGTCCTCCTCCCTAAGCCGGTACAGGTCGGCCACATCCTTCACCAACCCCGCTTCTAAAAGCTTCTCAATGAGCTTCTCCCCCAGGCCTCCGATGTCCATGGCCTTGCGGGAAGCGTAGTGGCGGATGGCCTCAAAGCGCTTGGCGGGGCACAGGGGATTGGGGCAACGGTGGACTTTGCCCTCCTTCAGCAAACGGTGGCCGCATTCGGGGCAGGTTTCTGGCCAGCGGATGGGCCTCTCCTCCCCCGTCCTCCTCTCCTTCAGGACCCTCAGGACCTCGGGGATCACCCCCCCCGCCTTGTGCACCAGGACCCAGTCCCCCATGCGCACGTCCAGCTCCTCGATGTAGCTTTCGTTGTGAAGGGTAACCCGGCTCACCTCGCTCCCCTCTATCAAAACCGGCTCCAAGACGCCCACCGGCGTGACCCTACCCGTGCGCCCCACCTGGAAGACCACCTGCAGCAAGCGGGTTTCCTTCTCTTCGGCGGGGAACTTGTAGGCGATGGCAAACCGCGGAGCCCTTGCAGTATAGCCCAGCTCCCGCCAAAGGGAGAGTTCATCCAGCTTAGCCACCACCCCGTCCGCCTCGAAGGTCAGGTTCTGCCGCTCCTTAAGCCAGGCCTGGTAAACCCTCTCCACCCCCTCTGCCCCTTGGGCCTGGGTGAAGCCGTGCTCCACGGGGAAGCCCTTCTCCTTTAGCCAATGGAGAAGCGCAAACTGGGTCCGTATCCCGCTTTCCTCCAGGCCTAGGCCCAGGGCGTAGAAGGTGGCCCTGAGGCCCCTCCTTGCGGTAATCCGAGGGTCCTTCTGCCTGAGGGAGCCGGCGGCGGCGTTCCTGGGGTTTTTGAAGATCCGCTCCCCCTTTTCCTCCAGCTCCTCGTTCAGGCGGAGGAAGGCCTCTATGGGCAGGTACACCTCCCCCCGGACCTCGAGGCGCTCCGGCACCCCCTTAAGCCTCCGGGGAATGGTGGGGATGGTGAGGAGGTTCTGGGTCACCTCCTCCCCCGTCTCCCCATCCCCCCGGGTGGCCCCCCATACCAGAACCCCCTCCTCGTAGTACAGGTTCACGGAGAGCCCATCCACCTTGTGCTCCACCGTATACACGAAGGGACCCTGCCTCCCCAGGGCCCGCTCCACCCGCTCCTCAAAGGCCTTGACCTCCTCCAGGGTGAAGGCGTTATCCAGGGAGTACATGCGGCTTGGGTGGCGGATGGGACAAAAGGTGGCCTCGAGGGGTCTTGCCCCCACCTGCTCCGTGGGGGAGTCGGGGCTTTTGAGCTCAGGAAAGCGCTCCTCCAGCTCCTTAAGCTCCCGCAAAAGCCGGTCGTACTCGGCGTCGGAGATCTCGGGGGAGTCCAGGACGTAGTAGCGGTAGTTGTGGTAGCGGATCAGGTCCCGTAGCTCGTTTACCCGTTTGCGAGCCTCCTCCAGGGTCATGCCTTGAGTTTACCCAACCCGGTATAATGCCCTACGGCGAAATGCCATAGGAGGTGGCAGATGAAACGTATCGTAACCCTTTTGGCAGTACTGGCCCTGGGCCTGAGCCTGGCCCAAGTCCGCGTGGGCATCGCCTTTGACGCTGGGGGTAAGTTTGACCGCTCCTTCAACCAGTCCGCCTGGGAAGGGGCGCAGAAGGCGGCCAAGGACTTTGGGATCAAGCTCTTTGACTTTGAGCCCGCCGACCCCTCCCAGGTGGGCCAGGGCATCCGCACCTTCGCCGAGGAGGGCTTTGACCTGGTGATCGGGGTGGGCTTCGCCAACGAGCCCGCCATCACCGCCACCGCCAAGGAGTTCCCCAAGGTGAACTTTGCCGTCATTGATGCCGTCCCCGGGGAGGGCAAGCTTTTAAACGCCGTGGGCCTGGTCTTCCGGGAGCACGAGGGGAGCTTCCTGGTGGGCTACATCGCCGGTAAGATGACCCGCACCGGGGTGGTGGGCTTCATCGGCGGCATGGACATCCCCCTCATCCACAAGTTTGAGGCGGGCTTCCGGGCCGGGGCGGAGTACGCCTTCAAGGAGGACAAGATCCCGGGCAAGGTCCTGGTGGGCTATGTGGGCAACACCCCCGCCGCCTGGAACGACCCCGCCAAGGCCAAGGAGATCGCCGCCAGCCAGGTGCGCCAGGGGGCGGACATCATCTACGCCGCTGCCGGCGGCTCGGGCCTGGGCCTCATCGACTACGTGAAGCAGGCCAAGTGCCTCAAGGAGGGCGGGGCCATCCGCTTTGTGCGCAAGGCCGACCCCTACGCCAAGGTGCCCAAGTACGCCGATTACACCAAGACCTGCGGCACCGACGGCACCAAGGCCACGCCCCTCTTCTTCATCGGGGTGGACGCCAACCAGAACTACCTGGGGGACACCGACAATAACCCCAGCACCCTGAACCACGGCCTCACCTCCATGATGAAGCGGGTGGACGTGGCCACCTACGAGGTCATCAAGAGCGTGGTGCAGAAGGCCTTTAAGGGCGGGGTGCGGGAGTTCGGCCTGGCCAACAACGGGGTGGGGTACGCCCTGGACGAGTACAACAAGGCCCTGATCCCGGCCGCCGTGATCAGCAAGCTGGAGGTCTTGAAGCAGCAGATCATCAAGGGCCAGCTTAAGGTGCCCGAAAAACGCTAGGAAGGCGGGCTCAGCAAAAGGCCGGGAACCTCCCGGCCTTTTTGTATACTCCGGGCGTGGAGGTCGGCGGAACTACCTCAAAGGCCCTGGTCCTAAAGGACATCACCAAGCGCTTCCCCCTGGTCCTGGCCAACGATCGCATCAGCCTGGACCTGAACTGGGGCGAGGTCCTGGCCCTGGTGGGGGAAAACGGGGCGGGTAAATCCACCTTGATGAAGATCGTCTACGGCCTTCAGCCCCCGGACAAAGGGGAGATGTGGGTGGATGGAAAGCCCTACCGGCCCAAAAGCCCCCTGGACGCCATCGCCCACGGAATCGGCATGGTGCACCAGCACTTCATGCTGGTGGAACCCTTTACCGTGCTGGAAAACCTGGTGTTGGGCCTCGAGCCGGGAAGCCCCCTCTACCTCAACCTGGAAGAGGCCCGGAAGCGGGCCACCGCCCTCATGGAGGAGCTGGGCTTCCAGGTTCCCCTGGACGAGCGCATCGAGGACCTCCCCGTGGGCCTGCAGCAGCGGGTGGAGATCCTCAAGGCCCTTTACCGCCAGGCCAAGATCCTCATCCTGGACGAGCCCACCGCCGTCCTAACCCCCCAGGAGGCCGAGGAGCTTTTCCGCTTCCTGAGGGCTTACGTGGCCAAGGGAAACGCCGCCATCTTCATCAGCCACAAGCTGAAGGAGGTGCTTGCCGTGTCCGACCGGGTCACGGTGATCCGGGACGGCAAAGTGGTGGGCACGGTGAGGACCCCCGAGACCTCTTTGGAGGAACTGGCCCGGATGATGGTGGGCCGGGAAGTGGTCTTGCGGGTGGAAAAGGGCCCCGCCAGGCCCGGGGAAGTGGTGCTGGAGGTGGAGGGCCTCGAGGCGCCCCCAAGGCTAAGGGGGGTAAGCTTCTCCGTGCGGGCTGGGGAGATCGTGGGCATCGCCGGGGTGGAGGGCAACGGCCAGACGGAGCTGGTAGAGGCCCTGGCGGGCCTGCGCAAGTACCGGGGCACGGTGCGCTACCTGGGCCACCCCCTTCCCCACCAGGCCCTGCGGGTACGGGAAGCGGGGGTGAGCCATATCCCCGAGGACCGGCTCGCCCGGGGCCTGGTCCTGGACTTTTCCGTACGGGAAAACGCCATCCTGGGAGACCAGCGCCGCCCCCCCTTCCGGGGCTTCCTGGGCTTCCTGGACGGGAAGGCCATGGAGGAGCATGCCCGGGCCCTGGTGGAAACCTTTGACGTGCGCCCCCGCTCCACCGAGCTTTCCGCCCGGCGCTTTTCCGGGGGGAACCAGCAAAAGATCGTGGTGGGTAGGGAGCTTTTGCGGGGGCCCCGCCTCCTCATCGCCGCCCAGCCCACCCGGGGCGTGGACGTGGGGGCCATCGAGTTCATCCACCAGCGCCTGGTGGAGGCCCGCGACCAGGGCCTGGCGGTGCTTTTGGTTTCCGCGGACCTCTCCGAGGTGATCAGCCTGTCGGACCGGATCCTGGTCATGTACGAGGGGCGGATCGTGGGCGAGCTTGCCCCCGAGGAGGCCAGGGAGGAGCGCCTGGGCCTTCTGATGGCGGGCGTTTCCGCCTAATCGCCCTGAAACTCCCCTTTGACCTGGCCTAGGACCACCACCTCCCCGGTCCTTAAGGCGTAGCGCACCCTTTCCCCCCGCACCTGGCCCTTCTCGTCCTGGCTTTCCACCCCGCCAAAGAGGTAAGCGTACCCTTCCTTTTCCCGCAGGAGGGCCCTTTCCGCCTTGGTGGTCCGTCCCCCCTGGGTGAACTCCACCCCCCCGAGAAGCCAGAGCCGATCCTCGTCCAGAAGATAGCGCAGGGAGCCCGCCTTACCCGAAAGGGGTTTCTCCCCCTCCCGCTGAAGCTGCAAAGGCCCCTCCAGGAAAGCCTCCCCCGTATCGTTGTGGTAGCGGAGCCTCTGCCCCTCCACCCGCACCCGCCCCTGGGCCACCGCCACCTTCCCAGGGGCCGGCCTGAGCTCCAGCCGGCCCTCCTCCTCCAGGTACCGGGCCTCCCCCCCGGAGAGGAAGAGCTCCTCCACCCCGCCCCGCTCCACCACCGCCAAGGGCCCCTTGGCCTCCACCTCCTCCCCCAGGCGCACCTCTACCCCCTTGGGGTCAAAGAGGACGAGCCGGAGGTAGCGCTCCCCTTTCCCTTCCCCAGCCCGGCGCAAACGCATCAGGTAGGGAAGCCCCTCCTGTTCCCAATCGGGGTTGTAGGCCACCTCCACCCTCTCCCCTATCTTCAGCCCCTCCTCGAGGGCGCTTCCCGCATCCCGGAAGAATACCCGGCCCTCCACCTGGACCCTCTCAGAGGAGAGGGCCTGGAGCTCCCCCACCAGGAGGTCCCCGTAGTCGGCGTAGAAGAGGCTCCCCTCCTCCCCGCTCACCCAGGCCACCACCTTCTTGTCCTTACGGACCAGCTCCACTTGGGGGCGGTACACCTCCTGGGCCAGGGCCAAGGCCACGAGGAAGAGGAGGAACCACCTGAAGGCCAAGGTCTACCTCTCCGAGAGCTTGCGGAACTCCTCCACCGGGAGGCGGAAGGCCTTGCCGTACACCCGCACCTGGTGGCGGTTTACATTGTGCTGGAGCGTGTTCCCTGAAAGCTTAAAACCCTCTTTCCTGTTTTCGCTCACCGCTGGCTTACCCAAGACGATGGCCTCCCCGGTGGTGTCGTCGTAGTAGAGGCTATCCCCCGTGGTGACCAGATCCCCGTCCTGTAGCCGCACCCCCCCGGTGGCGATGAGCCTCTTGGGTCCGGTGAGGCTTCGCACCTCCTTGGCCCGGATCACCAGGTCCCCATCCCTGCGCTTGCGGACGAGGACCACCTCCTTGGGGTCGGTGAACACCGCCAGGCCCTTTTCCTCCTCGTAATAGACGAAACCCGCCCGGCCCTCCTGGTTGCCGCTTCGGAGAAGGGCGTTTTCGCTGGTGGAGGTGTCCGTATCCACCTGGAAGGTCATGCGGCTGGCCTCCACCTCCACCGGGTCCTCTCCTGGTTTGGGCTCTTGCCGCATGCGGGCCGGGCCCAAAAGCTCCCCCTCCCCGGTTCGCTCCCGGTAGACCAGGACCGGCCCCCTGGCCTCCACCCGGCCCCGGCGCACCACCACCCCGCCCTCAAAGCGGGCCTCCCGCTCCCCTTCCGCCTCCTGCATGGTCTTGCCCTTGGGGGCAGTGAGGGTGGCCTTGGGGGAACGGATCTCCAGGTCCTTCACCCGGCCCCTCACCTCCCCCTCAAAGGTCCAGGGCCCATAGCGCAGGTCACCGGAAAGCCTTCCCCCCTCCACCTGGATGACCCGCACCCCGGAAGCCGCCAAAGCCAAACCCAAAAGGAACGTCCAAAGCCACGGTCTCATGAGCTACCTCCCTCCACGGTACAAGGTCCAAACGTGCCTCCGGCCGGAAACTCAAACCGCGGGCTTTCCGCCTCCATGCGCTCCAGGCCGAAATCCGAACGAAAGCCCTGGGCCTCTCCCCTGAGGTTAGGGGCCTCAATCCGCACCCAGGGGGCAAAAAACCCCTCCTTCTGCCGGATGAGGACCTCGCCCCTCTCGGGGCGGGAAAGCTCGAGGCGGAAGCATCCTTTCAGGATCTCCACCCGGGCGTAGGGCGCCCGCAGGTTGTCCCCCGGTTCCACGGCCACCTCGGGGGCAAAAAGGCGCAGGTCCAGCCGGTCCTCCACGTACCGTTCGCCCTTAAGCCCGCCCTGGATGCGGAAGACCCCTCCCTCCTCCACCATCTCCTGGGCCGAAAACCGCCACTCCACCCCCTCCTCCTCGGGGAACAGGTAAAACTCCACCCCCTTAAGGCGCACGCCTTCCGTGGGCAAGGGCCTAGGCGGAGGCCGGAGGGACCAAAAGAGTAGGCCGAGGATGGCAAGGAGGAGAAGGAGGAGCCGCACCACCTTCCCACCTTACCCAAGGCCCCTTGAGAAAGATGACAGGAGGGAAAAGCGGGTTCAACCCAGGACATCCCGCGGATTCCCCCGCACCCGCAGGTTCACCCAGGTTTTGCGCAGGCGCAGGAAGGCCTTAAGGGGACGGTAAAGGGGGGAAAGGGGCAAGGTGTAGGCGGGAAACTGGACACGCCGGCCCCCAAACCCCTCCTTGAAGCGCCATATCCCCTCCGCATGGCTTCCCTCTGGGGTTCTGGGCACGCCCCAAAGGTCGTAAATGCAGTAGCCACGGCCCATGGCGTGGCGGATGGCCGCCAGGTGCATGCCCATGGGGGCCTTGGCCTCAGGGTGGGCGCGGCTGCTTCCCCCATAGAGGTAATCCACCTTGCCGGCAAAGGCCACGAAAAGCCCCGCCGCCAAGGCCTCCCCGTCCTTGCGGGCCAGGGCCAAGAAGGCCTCCCCGTAGGGCTGGTTCATCTCCCTTAGAACGGCACGATAGTAGGCCTCCGCATGTTGCAAAAGCTTGGCCCGACGGTTGGTTTCCTCAAAGAGGCGGAAGAACTCGGGGAAGGCCTCCTCCCCCTCCACGCCAAGCTCCGTGCGCTTTAGGGCCAGGCGAGCGTTGCGGCGGTGCATCTCCTTCATCCCCTTGAGGAGGGCCTCCTCCCCCTGGCTGAGGTCCAACCACAGGGAATAGGCGGGCTGGACGGCTTCCTCGAGGAGGAGGCCCGGAAAGCTGGGGGGCGTTTCCTCCGCGGGCAGTCCTGCCTCGGGCTCGAGGACCAGGTGGGTGGCCCGCACCCCCTGGGCCAGGGCCCTGGCCACCCGGGGCAGGTCCTCGAGGCGGGAAAGGGCCGGGCCCCTGGGCGCATAGGCCAGGCGCAGCCCCCCAGGCAGGGGGCGCAGCAACACCTGGGCTACCCCCACAAGCCCTTCCTTTCCGTACACCGCAAGCCGCCTGGGCACCCAGCCGGAAAGCCGCTTCACCTCGCCCCAGCCCCAGGACTGCAAGGCGCTGGTGATGGGAAAGCCGGAAACCAGCCGGTTCCAGGCCTCGGGATCGGGGATCTCTACCAGGTCCCACACCCCCTAAGCGTACAGGGCCTGGGCCAGTTCTTCCAAAAGACCGTTGCCCTCCAGGGGAAGCCGCTTCTCCTTCAGGTAGGCCTCCAGGTGGGAAGCCAGGCGGGGGTCCTGCACCCGGGCCGCCCGCTCCCTTAAGGGCAGCAAAGGCCAGCCGAAGGCCAGGTGGCCAAGGATATCATAGAGATCGTATTCACCGGGAAGGATGCGCCGCAAAAGGGCCTCGGTCCAACCCTTAGCCAGGAGGTTCTTAAGAAGGGCCCGGCGGCCTGACGCCTTGAGCCAGAGGGACTTAAAGCGCTCCTCCTTGGGCAAATCCCGGGATAGGTGTGCCCCCACCTCCTCGAGGCTGGCCACCCGCTCCCCCCCGGGAAGCACGTATCCCTGCCGGCTCAGGAGGCCTTCCACAGCCTCCCTAAGGCGGCGGCCTGAGATGGGTTTCTCCAGGAAAAGATCGGCTCCTAAGGCCCGGCTTGGCCCCTCCAGCTCCTTTCCGCCCCCGGTGAACATGATCACCGGTACCTTGGCCAAGCGCCGCACCGCCCGGATACGCCCAAGAAGGGTGAGGCCATCCATATCCGGCATCATGATGTCCAAAAGGATCAGGTCCGGGGTTTCCCTGCGCAGGTATTCCAGGGCAGCCTTGGCCGAATCCGCCAGCGCCACCTGGTGGCCTGCCCCGGAAAGCAGGAGTTCCAAAAGGTGCCGGATGCGGGGGTCATCGTCCACCACAAGAAGCCGCGCCACAAAGGCCATGCTAAGGGAGATGGCTTTCTTGCGTCTACGGGAAGGAGTACCATGGGGGGCATGAGGATCGCCTTCCAGGGCACGGAGGGAGCCTACAGCGAGGAAGCCCTGCTCAAGAGTTTCCCGGAATCCACCCCCCTTGGCTTTCCCACCTTCCACCAGGTCTTTGAGGCGGTGGAGGCTGGGGAGGCGGACTACGGGGTGGTGCCTGTGGAAAACACCACCGCAGGCAGCATCAACCAAACCTACGACCTTCTTTTGGAAAGCGACCTCCACGTGGTGGGGGAGATCATCCACCGGGTGGAGCACTGCCTTCTTGCCCCTAAGGGTACAGAGCTTAAAGACCTGAAGGCCGTAAAGAGCCACCCCCAGGCCCTGGCCCAATGCGACGGCTTCCTGGCCCGCATGCGCCTGACCCCCATTCCCGTATACGACACCGCCGGGGCAGCCCGGGCCTTAGCGGAACATCCCGAACCGGGCGTGGGGGCCATCGCCAGCCGGCGGGCCGCGGAGCTCTATGGCCTTCAGGTCCTGGCGGAAAACATCGAGGACTATCCCCACAACTACACCCGCTTCTTCATCATCGGGCGGGAGGAGGCCAAGAGGGGGGAAGGCCCCCACAAGACCAGCATCGTGTTTGCGGTGCGCCACAGGCCGGGAGGGCTTTTGGAAGCCCTGGCGGTCTTCGCCGAGGCTGGGGTGAACCTCACCAAACTGGAATCCCGGCCTAGGCGGGATAAGCCCTTCAGCTACCTTTTCTACCTGGACCTCGAGGGCCACCTCGAGGATCCCGGTCCCGCCCAGGCCCTTCTGGGGCTCCTCAGGCGGGCCGCTTTCCTAAAGGTGCTGGGATCCTACCCCGCCTACCGCAACGGCGCCTAACCGGGGCGTACGTCCACCACCCGCTCCCCAGCGGCCTTTAGCCGGTCGGGAACCCCCTCCACATCCTCCCCCACCACCCTCAGGACCAGGCGCTGGTACCCATTCAAGTGGGCGGCGGTGGCGATGGAGACGATGTTGGCCGGGGGGACCGCCCGGGCCATCTGGGCCAGGGCCCCGGGCACGTCGGGGATGTCCACGGTGATGCGCAAACCCCCCATCTTAAGCCCCAACACCTCAATGAAGGCCCTGAGGACATCGGTCACCGTGATGATGCCCACCAGCTTCCCCCCTTCCATCACCGGAAGACCGCCGATCTTCTTCTCCTCCAGCAAAAGGGCCGCCTTTTCCAAAGGCTCATTGGCCTCCACCGTAATGACGGGCTTGGCCATCACCTCCTGCACGGTGAGCTTGGAGAGGAGGTAGTTCATCTCCCAGACGGAAAGGGTGGTGGCCTTGGAGGGCATGGCTTCCTTGAGGTCCTTGTCGGTGACCAGGCCGAGGAGCTTACCATCCTTCACCACCGGCAGGCGCCGGAAGCCCTTATTTTTCAAAAGGTTGATGGCTTCCAGCACCGGGGTATCCGGGGCCACGGTGAGGGGGTCCTTGGTCATCCAGTCCCTGACCAGCATGGCTTCACCTCCGGCTTCCAGTCTACCCTGGGGCCAAAAGAAAAATGTCCCCGCCCGAAGCCGAGCGGGAAGGGAGGTCCCTCTAGCGCAGGTTAGCCCCTATGACCGTACGGCCAAACCAGCCTCCGCCAAAGGCGTAAAAGTACTCCCCGTCCAGGAAGATCCCCGTGCGGGCATCCAGGAGGAACTCCACCCCAAGGGAGAGGTGAAGCCCCACCTGGCCCGGGCCGGCAAAGTGGCCGGCGAGCCCCCCGCCAAAGTACGGGCGTATACCCCGAAGGTCCCGGTCCAGCTGGCCCAGGTCCGGCTTGAAGAGAACCTCCCCCGCCAAAAGGAAGCTGGGCCCCGTGGGGAAGAGGTCCGCGAACCCGCGGAAGGCCAGGTTGCGCTCCAAGGGCGCCTCCAAGCCCAACCCCAGCCCGGCCGGGGGCAGGGAAAGGCGGAAGGAGACCGCCCGCTGGGCAAAAGCCCCGGTGCCTAAGGCCAGCACCGCCAAAACCAAGACGATCCTGCGCATAACCCACCTCCTTCCGGCATGCTACCCTTCCTTGCGGCCAAGGGAAAGAGAGGCTTCTCTCACGCACCCTTCACCCTAAGGCCTTAGGCTTTCCCCTATGAAGCGGCTTTCCCTAGCAGCCCTCCTCCTGGCCTTCGGCGCCCTTCTCACCCCCATGCTGGCCCAGAACCGAAACGTGGCCACCCGGGTGGGATTCGTGGACGCCGATGCCCTGGTGCAGGCCCACCCCGACTACAAGAAGGTCCAGGACCTCCAGGCCCAGGCCCGCAAGGAGCTGGCTCCTTTGGAGGAAAAGCTTAAGCCCCTGGACCAAAAAGTCCGTTCGGGCCAGGCCACGGCCAAGGAGCGCCAGGACTACGAGGCCCTCCTCAAGACCTACCAGGACACCCTTAAGAAGTGGCAGGACCGTCAGAACCCTGTACTTAAGCCCATCTTAGAGGAGGTGGACCAGGCTATCGCCAAGGTGGCCAAGGCCCAGGGTTTCGCCGTGGTCATGAGCCGCCAGGTGGCGGCCCAGTCGGGGCTGGTGGTCTACGCCGCCGAGGACACGGATCTGACCGAAGCGGTGAAAAAGGAACTGAAGCGCTAGCCTGAGCCCTGGCCCTCGGGGGACCTCCCCCCGGGGTCTTTCTTTTACCCCGCCCGCCCGGAGGTTATAATCCTTCCGATGGCGAAGCGGAAGCCGGCCAAGCCCAGCCGCAACCGCGACCTCGAGGCCCTGGGTATGTTGGCCTTGGGAGCGGGGGTCTTTTTCGCCGCTCCCCTTTTACCCCTACCCACGGGGGCCTTCGGCTCCTTCCTCCGGGAAACCTTCTACCAGATGCTGGGCCTACCCGCCTACCTCCTACCGCCAAGCCTCCTTCTCCTGGGAACCTTCCTCTTCAGGAACAAACCCTTAAAACCCCTTCTTCGCCACCTCCTTTTCCTCTACCTCCTGGCCTTTGCCCTCCTTCCCCTCCTGGGACCCCTTTCGGGGCAGCTGGGGAAGGAGGCCCGGTCCCTTCTGGAAGCCAAGGCCGGGGCCTTGGGCCTCCTCCTTCCCCCTATCCTGGCCTCCCTGGTCCTGGACCTCTGGCGGCGAAAGCCTCCCCTTCACCTTCTCCTCACCGTCCTGCACCTGGGAGTGGAGGGGGTGCGACGGGTCCGCTACCGGCTGAAGGCCCTTCTCCTTAAGCAAAGGATCGGCCTCCTCGCCCGCCTTTACCCTGAGCACACCGCCCTAAAGGCCCTGGCGCAGAACCTCTCCCCCGCCGAGCTTCCAGGGGTGGAAAAGGCGTTAGGGGACTTCCTTAAGGAACGGGCCGCCGAGCTGAGGCGGCAGATGGAGGAGGACCAAAGGCCCCTGGAACCCCGGCTCCAATCCCTTCTCCAGGGCCTGAAGGCCCCCGTGCCCGGGGAGGGTCCCTTGCGGGATGCCCTCGAGGAGAGGCGGGCCGCCCTCCACCTGGAGGCCCAGGCCCTCCTCGCCCGCCTGAAGGCCCTCCACTCCATCCCCACCCCCGGGGCCACCGTGGGGGGACTGGTGCGGGGGCTAAGGCTTAGGGAGGAGCGCAAAGCCCGGTGGGAGGAACTTACTGGCCTGGTCCAGGACCTGGAGGCCCGCCACGAGGAGCTTGCCTCCTGGCTCTCCTTCCTCTCCCGCCATCCCGAGGCCCAGGTGGAGGGGCTAAGGGCCTTGCTCACCGGCAACCCCCCGCCCGTCCCCTCCTCCCCACCCCCTGCCCCCCAACCGGAACCCTTTGACCTGGACCTGGTCTTTCCCGACCCCTCCCCGCCCCAAACTCCACCGGACCCGCCTTCGCCGCCCCGCCCCCTTCCCCCAAGCACCGCCTTGGCCCTTCCCACCCCGGACCTCCTGGACCCCCCGGAGCCCAAGGGAACGGCGCGGGGTTTGGAAGAGGAGGTGGAAAGGCTCAAGCGCACCATCGCCGACACCCTCAAGCACTTTGGGGTCCAGGCGGAGGTGGTGGGCTACGCCCGCGGGCCCTCGGTGATCCGCTACGAGCTTCTACCTGCCCCTGGGGAAAAGATAAGCCGCATCCAAAGCCTGCAAAACGACCTGGCCCGGGCCCTGGCGGCAGGGGCGGTGCGCATAGAAGCCCCCATTCCGGGAAAGAACACCGTGGGCCTGGAGGTACCCAACCCCAAAAGGGAACTGGTGCGCTTCTCTGAGGCGGTCCTCTCCCCGGCCTTCCACAACGCCAAGGCCCTTCTGCCCCTGGTCCTGGGCAAGAGCATCGAGGGGGAGTTCTGGGTGCGGGACCTAGCGCGAATGCCCCACCTGCTCATCGCCGGCTCCACCGGCAGTGGCAAAAGCGTGGCCATCAATGTCCTCATCGCCAGCCTCCTCTTTAAGCACCTCCCCACCTCCTTGCGCCTTCTCCTCATCGACCCCAAGATGGTGGAGCTTACCCCCTACGAGGGCATCCCCCACCTGGTGCGCCCCGTGGTCACCAGCCCCGAGGAGGCCGCCTTGGTCCTCCAAGGAGCCGTGGCCCACATGGAACGGCGCTACCGCCTGCTAAGCGGGGTGGGGGCCCGGAACCTGGAACAGTACAACGCCAAGATGGAAAAGGAGGGCGGGGAAACCCTTCCCTATTTGGTCATCGTGGTGGACGAGCTGGCCGACCTGATGATGACCGCCCCCAAGGAGGTGGAGTCGGCCATCCTGCGCCTGGCCCAGATGGCCCGGGCTACAGGGATGCACTTAATCCTCGCCACCCAGCGCCCCAGCGTGGACATCCTTACCTCCCTCATCAAGGTGAACATCCCCGCCCGCCTGGCCTTTGCCGTGTCCAGCGGCTTTGACTCCCGCACCATCCTGGACACCCAGGGGGCGGAAAAGCTCATCGGCCAGGGGGATGCCCTCTTCCACCAGCCCGGGCTGCCTAAGCCCGTGCGCCTGCAGGTGCCCTACCTCTCCGAGGAGGAAGTGGGGCGCCTGGCGGGTTTCCTAAGGGGGCAAAGCTTTGAGGACCGCTTCGCCGAAGCCTACGGCCAGGACTTTGAACCCCCTAGGGGGCCGGAAGGGAGCGGCCCGGGCGAGGTGGACTTCTCCGATCCCTTGCTCAAGAAGGCGGCGGAGATCGTGGTAGAGGAAGGCTATGGCTCGGTAAGCCGCCTGCAGCGCCGGCTTTCCATCGGCCACGCCCGGGCCGGGAAGCTGATGGATGCCCTCGAGGCCATGGGGATCGTGGGCCCCTCCAAGGGTTCCAAGCCCCGGGAGGTCCTCGTTAGCAAAGAGCAGCTTAGGGACTTCTTCGGCTAAGGATGTGCTATCATGGCCCTTTGTGGAAGCGGTGCCGGGCGGGCGCTGGGTGGCGGAGATCTACGGTTGCGACCTGGATGTCTTGGAAAACCCCAAGATGGTGGAGGCCGCCCTCTTGGATGCGGTGATGCGCTTGGGGGCACCTAGGGATGCGGCCCAGTCGGTGGTGTACAAGTTTCATCCCCAGGGTCTTTCCGCCGCGGTGGTCAGCCCGGTGGCGGCGGTGATGATCCACACCTGGCCCGAGGATAACGCCTCCGCCACCTTGGACCTCTACTTCTACCGGGATGGGGTGAACCCGGAGGAGGTCTTGAAGGGGCTTTCCCGGGCCTTCGGGGCCAAGGAGGAATCGGCCTTCCGGTACTGGCGGGGAACGGAACACGCCATCAAGCGCCGGGCCTTTGGCGGCCAGCAAGGAGGATAGCTATGGACTACGGCATGTACTTCTTTGAGCACATCACCCCTTTTGAGACCATGGTGCGGCGCATGGAGCGGGTGATCGCCTCCGGCCGCACCAAGTACCAGGACTACTTTCTTTTTGAAACCCAGGGTTTTGGCAAGGTGTTGGTCCTGGACAAGGACGTGCAGAGCACGGAAAGGGACGAGTACGTCTACCACGAAACCCTGGTCCATCCGGCCATGCTCTCCCACCCCGAGCCCAAGGCCGTGCTCATCGTGGGAGGCGGGGAAGGGGCCACCTTGCGGGAGGTGCTCAAGCACCCCACCGTGGAACGGGCGGTGATGGTGGACATCGATGGGGAGCTGGTGGAGGTGGCCAAGCGCCACATGCCTGAATGGCACCAGGGGGCCTTCGAGGACCCCCGGGCGGTCCTGATCATCGACGACGCCCGGGCTTACCTGGAAAGAACCCAGGATACGTACGATGTGGTCATCATCGACCTCACGGACCCCGTGGGGGAGGACAACCCTGCCAGGCTCCTCTACACCGTGGAGTTTTACCGGCTGGTGAAGGCCCACCTGAACCCGGGCGGGATCATGGGCATGCAGGCAGGCATGATCATGCTCACCCACCACCGGATCCACCCGGTGATCCACCGCACGGTGCGGGAGGCCTTCCGCTATGTGCGCAGCTACAAGAACCACATCCCCGGCTTCTTCCTGAACTTCGGCTTCCTGTTGGCCTCGGATGCCTTTGACCCCGCCGCCTTCTCCGAAGGGGTGATCCAGGCCCGCATCCGTGAGCGGAACCTTGCTCTTCGCCACCTTTCCGCCCCTTACCTGGAGGCCATGTTCGTCCTACCCAAGGACATCCAGGAGGCCATGGATAAGGAAACCCTGGTATCCACTGACCAGAACCCCTTCTACGTGACCCCGGAAGGGGAGGCCCGGCAGGCCCCCTACCGGGGCTAGGCGGTCCTGCGAGGCCCTCTAGGGCTTCTCATCCGGGACGTGATAGAGTAAGCCCATGCAACGCGTTATCGTTCTCGTGGTGGTGGCCTTGGCCCTCGTGGGCCTGGGCTGGATCCTTTGGGGTCCCAAGGGGAAGGCCGGCCTAGACCCTGCCCAGGGCGCCCGCTTTGCCTTGGGCGACCCCAACGCCCCGGTGGTGGTGGTGGACTTTTCCAACTACCTCTGCTCCCACTGCCAAAACCATGCCCTAAACGTCCTCCCCCGGATTAAGGCCGAGTACGTGGATACCGGCAAGGTGCGCTACCTCTTCCGCGACTTTCCCTTCCCCGGCCAAGCCAACGTGATCCGGGCCAGCGAGGCCGCCGCCTGCGCCGCCGACCAAGGGCGTTACTACGAGTACCATGAGATCCTTTTCCGCGCCGCCTCCAGCTGGGGCAACCTGCAAGGGACCGTGCTGGACCGCTATCTGGTGGACCTGGCGGGGCAGATGGGCCTGGAGGAAAACGCCTTTGCCCAGTGCTTGGCTTCCGGAAAGCACCGCCAGGGGGTCTTGGCCGACCAGAAACTGGCCACGGACCTGGGCCTCACCGGCACCCCCACCTTTTTCATCGCCGGGGAGAAGCGCACCGGCTTCCTGAGTTACGAGGAGTGGAAAAACCTCTTGGATAAAGCCCTGGCGGAAAAGAAGTGAGGGGAAAGGCATAGGGGTCCAGGGGGGTTGCCCCCTGGGCCTCTTTCTTCTCCATCTGTTACCCTGGAACCCATGGAGGCCCTTTGGGTGGCTGCCGCCTTCGCCCTGGGCTTGCTGACGAGCCGCCTGGGGCTTCCCCCCTTGGTGGGGTATTTGGGGGCCGGCTTTGCCCTTCACGGGCTAGGCCTGAGGGAGACGGAGTTTTTGCACCATGCAGCGGAGATCGGCGTGCTCCTGCTGCTTTTCACCGTGGGATTAAAGCTCCGCTTCCAGGACCTGTTGGAGCCTCGAGTCCTGGTGGCCGGTGGGCTCCACCTCTTGCTCTTCTCCCTCCTGGCCCTTCCCTTCTTGGCAAACCTTCCCCTGGCCCTAGCCCTGGCCTTTTCCAGCACCGTGCTGGTGGTGAAGGTCCTCGAGGACAAAAAGGAGCTCACCACCTACCACGGCCGCCTCAGCGTGGGCATCCTGGTCCTGCAGGACCTGGTGGCCGTGGGCCTCATCACCCTCTATGGGGAAAACCGGATCAGCCCCTGGGCCGGCCTGATCCTCCTCCTGCCCCTAGGGCGGTTTGCCATGACCTGGCTCCTGGAGAAAAGCGGCCACGACGAGCTCTTGGTGCTCTTCGGTCTGGGCCTGGCCCTCCTTGGGGGGGAGGGCTTCCGCCAGGTGGGCCTGTCCCCGGAACTGGGAGCCCTGATCATGGGCATCCTTCTCTCCGGCCATGAAAAGGGAGGGGAGATGGCCAAGGCCCTTTGGAGCCTGAAGGAGGCCTTTCTTGTGGCCTTCTTCCTGGATATAGGGCTTAGGGAGGGACTAAGGGACGTGGAGGTGGGGCTGGTCCTGACCCTCCTCCTCCTCACCCTGGTCAAATCCCCTCTTTTTTTCGGCCTTTTTCTCCTCCTGGGGCTTCGGGCCCGCACCGCCTTCGTAAGCGGGATGTACCTGGGCAACTACTCGGAGTTTGCCCTCATCGTGGGGGTAGTCCTGGAGCGGGCGGGCCTCTTGCCCCAAAGCCTCTCCACCCTGGCCCTAGGGGTGGCGCTATCCATGGCCCTTTCCGCTCCCCTGGCCCGGTACAGCCACAGCCTTTACAAGCGCCTCGAGGCCCGCCTCCTCCCCCTGGAGCGAAAGGTGGCCCACCCCGACCAGGAACCCGAGCGCCTGGAAGGGGCCACGGTGCTCATCGTGGGCATGGGCCGCACCGGAGGGGCCGTCTACCGCATCCTGGAGGCCAGGGGGGAACGCCCCGTGGGCCTGGACGCCGACCCCGAAAAGGTGGCCCACCACCAGGCCAAGGGGCGGAAGGTCTTCTACGGGGATGCGGAGGACCCCGAGCTTTGGGAACGCCTGGACCTAAGCGGCCTTAGGGCCGTGGTCCTCGCCCTGCCCGACCTGGAGGCCAAACTGTTGGCCGCCCGTTGGCTGAAAGAGCGGGGCTTCAAGGGCATCCTGGCCGCCACCAGCTTCCACCTGGAGGAAGACCCGGCCCTGGAGGCCGCCGGCGTCACCCTCCTCTTCCACCCCTTCCGCGAGGCAGGCGAGCGCCTGGCGGAAAAGGTCCTGGAGAAGCTGGCTATAATGGGTGAGGTGAGCCATGGCCGGTCATAGCAAGTGGGCACAGATCAAGCGCAAAAAAGCCGCCAACGACCTCAAGCGCGGCAAGATCATCTCCAAGCACCTAAGGGCCATCCAGGCAGCCGCCCGCGCCGGGGGAAGCCCCTACCCCGAGGCCAACGTCCAGCTGCGAAACGCCATTGAGGCGGCCCGGGCCGACGATGTCCCCATGGAAAACATTGAGCGCCTCCTGCAGAAGCTTCAAGGCGGGGGCGACGGGGCCGAGCAGTACGAGGAGATCGTCTACGAAGGCTACGCCCCAGGCGGCGTGGCCCTTTTGGTCTACGCCCTCACCGACAACCGAAACCGCACCGCCGGCGAGGTGCGCCACGTCTTCAACAAGTACGGGGGTTCCCTGGGGGCTTCGGGAAGCGTGGCCTGGCAGTTTGAGCGCAGAGGGGTGATCGTCTGCCCAAACTCCGAGGCCGCCCAGGAGGCGGCCATTGAGCTTGGGGCCTTGGACCTGGAGGAGGAAGGGGAAAGCCTCACGGTCTACACCGACCCCAGCGACACCTACCGCATCGCTGAGGAGCTTAAGGGGCGGGGTATCCCTGTGGAGGCGGTGGAGGTGGTGCAACACCCGCAGAACACCGTGGCCTTACCCCCGGAGGAAGCCTTGAAGGTGATGCGCCTGGTGGAAGCCCTGGAGGACCTGGACGACGTGCAGCACGTCTACACCAACCTGGACCCTGCTAGCCTCCAGGTGGAGGCCTAATACCACCCCACCTTGGCTCTCGCCAAGGTGGGGCCCCAATCCCCTTGGGCCAGGTTCGGGAACGCCCAGGGAAAACCTGGGGCAAAGGAGGCTACTCCTTCTTGCGCTTCTTCTCCTCCCGCATCAGCCGCCTTCGCTCAGCCCGGGAAAGCCCGGGCTGGGGAGGCGGGGTGGCAGGGCGCTTCTTCTCCACGCCAAAGGGCCTGGCCTCCTCCTTAGGCGCCGGAACCGGCACGTAGGGGGCCTCCCGCACCGGGCGCACGGGCTCCATCTCCACCTTGAGCCGGAAGAGGAACTTGGCCACCTCCCCCTTGATGAAGCCCACCATGTCGTTGAAAAGCCGGGTGGCCTCGATCTTGTACTCCTGGAAGGGGTCCTTCTGCCCGTACCCCCGTAGGAAGATACCCTGCCGGAGCACATCCAGGTTGTGCAGGTGCTCTTTCCAGGCGGAGTCCACCACGTTGAGGATCACGAAGCGCTCCACCGCCCGCATGAGGGGTGGGGAAAGCTCCTGCTCCCTGGCCTCGTAGGCCTTTAGGGCCGCCTCCACCAGGCGCTCCACGCCCTCTTCCGGCTTTAGGGTGCGAAGCTCCTCAAAGGGGAAGTCCGCAATCTGGGGCACGGTGTCCAGGAGGGTGGCCTTGAGGGCCTCGAGGTCCCAGTCCTCCGGGTGCACCTGGGGGTTGAGGACGTTTTCCGCTATCCCCGCCACCGTCTCCTCCACCATGCCCAAAGCGGCCTCCTTCACCTCCTCGTCCTTCCCCAGAAGGATCAGGCGGCGCTGGGCGTAGATCACCTCCCGCTGGCGGGCCATCACGTCGTCAAACTGCAAAAGCTGCTTGCGGACGGCGAAGTTCCGGTCCTCCACCCGCTTCTGGGCCCGCTCAATGGAACGGGTCACCATGGGGTGTTCTATGGGCTCGGAGTCGTCAAAGCCCATGCGGTCCAGCATGGCGATGACCCGGTCCGAGGCGAAGAGGCGCATGAGGTCGTCGTCAAAGCTCACATAGAAGCGGCTTCCCCCCGGGTCCCCCTGGCGCCCGGCGCGGCCCCGGAGCTGGTTGTCGATGCGGCGGGACTCGTGCCGCTCCGTGCCCAGGATGAAAAGCCCTCCCAACTCTCGCACCCTCTCCTCGTCCGCCTTGCACTCTTCCCGGATCTGGCGGATCCTTTCCTGGATCTCGGGCTTGATCCCCAGCTCCTGGGCCAAAGCCCGGGCCTCCTCCTCCTGGCCCGCCACCATCTTCTTGATGAAGAGCTCCACCTTCCACTCGTAGCGGTCAAAGCCCTCCTTCTCCAGAAGGGCCGCCGCCAGGTACTCGGGGTTCCCGCCCAGCTTGATGTCCGTACCCCGGCCTGCCATGTTGGTGGCGATGGTGACCGTCTTGCTCCGGCCCGCCTGGGCTACGATCTCCGCCTCCTTGGCGTGGTGCTTGGCGTTGAGCACCTGGTGGGGGATACCTTGGCGCAACACGGCCAGGGTGTGCACCGCCCGCTTCAGACCTTCCCAAGCAGCCCTCAGGTTGCCTTTGGCGGGGATGAGCTCTTCAAAAGGGGCCAGGTCCTCATCCTTGAGCTGGGTGGGTTTTTCCAAGAGCTTCCTCAGGCGCTCCCACGCCTCCCCTTGCTGCTTCTGGCTGGCCTTCTTAAAGAGCTCCAGGCGCATCTCCAGCCGGGGCAGATAGAGGCGGGGTTCCTTTAGCATCTGGGAAAGCCTTTCCGACTTCTCGATGCTGATGGTGCCCACCAGGACGGGCTGGCCCCTTTCGTACTTCTCAGCGATCTCCTCCACCACCGCATAGAACTTGCCCTTTTCCGTGCGGTAGACCACGTCGGGGTAGTCCTTGCGGATCATGGGGCGGTTGGTGGGCACCACCACCACGTCCATGCCGTAGATCTCCTGGAACTCCTTCTCCTCGGTCTTGGCGGTACCGGTCATGCCCGCCCGCTTCTCGTAGAGGCGGAAGAAGTTCTGGTAGGTGATGGTGGCCAGGGTCTGGTTCTCCCGCTCAATCTTGACCCCCTCCTTGGCCTCGATGGCCTGGTGGAGGCCCTCCCCGTAGCGGCGCCCCGGCATGAGCCGGCCCGTGAACTCGTCCACGATGATGACCTGGCCGTCTTGGACGATGTAGTCCCGGTCCCGGTGGTAGAGCTCCTTGGCCCGGATGGCCTGGATCAGCATGTGGGCCAGCTCCATGTTCTCCGGGCTGAAAAGCCCTTCCACCCCCAGGAGCTTTTCCGCCTTGGCGATGCCCTGGAGGGTGAGGTGCACGGAGCGGTTCTTCTCCTCAATGGTGTAGTCCCCCGTGGGCTCCTTGCGCACCCCGGGCTCGGCGGGCAGGCCCCTTTCCAGCTTCTTGGCGATCTCCGCCATCTTGTAGTAGAGGTCGGTGGCCTTCTCCGCCGGGCCGGAGATGATGAGGGGGGTGCGGGCCTCGTCGATGAGGATGGAGTCCACCTCGTCGATGATGGCGTAGTGCAAGGGGGTGTCGTGGCGCAGGACCAGCTGGTCCGGGGCTATCGCCATGTTGTCCCGAAGGTAGTCAAAGCCCAGCTCGGAGTTGGTCACGTAGGTGACATCCGCCAGGTACGCCTTGCGGCGCTCCTCCAGGGTGGAGCTGTGCTGGATCACCCCCACCCTGAGGCCCAGGCCCCGGTACACGGGCCCCATCCACTCGGCGTCGCGCCGGGCCAGGTAGTCGTTCACCGTGACCACGTGGATACCCCTACCCCTTAGGGCGTTCAAGGCCACGGCCAGGGTGGCCACCAGGGTCTTCCCCTCCCCGGTCTTCATCTCGGCGATCTTGCCCTCGTGGAGGACCGCCCCACCGATGAGCTGCACGTCAAAGTGGCGCATGCCCAAATAGCGCTTGGCGGATTCCCGGGTCAGGGCGAAGGCCATGGGAAGAAGCTCCTCCAGGCTTGCCCCCTTTTCGTGTTTCTCCCTGAGTTCCCCATAGGCCGCAGCCAGGTCAGGGATCCTCTCCACCTCCGGCTCCAGCCGGTTGGTGGGCTCTACCACTTGCTTGTAGTAGCGGGCGATCTCCCGTTCGTTGTTGTCAAAAAGCTTCCGTATGAGGCCCAGCATCCTAAGGCCGATTGTACCCCTATTGGATGAGAAAGCCTTCAGGCCTCTTCCAAGGGCCAGTAGGCGGTGGCCCCCAAGGATAAGGGGCTAGGAGAAAAACCCGCTTGGTGGCGCCGCCAGGCGGCCAAGGCCACCATGGCCCCGTTGTCCTGGGAAAGCCCCTTGGGGGGGAAGTGGACGGTGAGCCCCGCCTCCTGGAAGCGGGCCTGCAGGGCGCGGTTGGCCGCCACCCCCCCCGCCACCAGGAGCACCCGGTGGCCGGTGTCCTTGGCGGCCCGGAGGACCACCTGGGCCAGATGTTCCACCGCCGCCTCCTGGAAGCCCTTGGCCAAGGCCGGGGCGGGATACCCGGCCTCCACCAGCTGCACCGCCTTGGTCTTAAGACCGGAGAAGCTGAAGTCATAGCCCTTCTGCTCCCGTAGGGGCACGGGGAAGGGCACCTTCTCCTTGGCCTCCTGGGCCAGGCATTCGATCTCCGGCCCCCCGGGAAAGCCAAGCCCGAGAAGCCTCGCCACCTTGTCAAAGGCCTCTCCGGCGGCGTCGTCCCGGGTGGCCCCCAGGAGGCGGTAGCGGCCCAAAGCCTGCACCTCAAAGAGGTGGGTGTGCCCGCCGGAGGCCACCAGGGCCAGGAAAGGGGGGTCTAGGCCCTCGGGCCAGGCGGCGGCGATGTGGGCCTCGAGGTGGTGGATGGCGTAGAAGGGTCTCCCCAAGGCCCAGGCGAACCCTTTGGCGAAGGTGTACCCCACCAATAGGGCTCCGATGAGCCCAGGGCCACGGGTGGCGGCGATCAGGGAAAGGTCCTTGGGGGCAATCCCCGCCTGGGCCAAGGCCTCCTTCACCAGGATGGGAAGGGCCTTGAGGTGCTCGCGGCTTGCCAGCTCGGGCACCACCCCGCCGAAGACCTGGTGCAGGGCCACCTGCCCCGCCACCAGGTTCACCACCACCACCCCGTCCCGTACCAAGCCCACCCCGGTGTCGTCGCAGGAGGTGTCTATGCCCAGAATCCACATGGCCCCTCCTTCAAAGCCCTACTCCCCTCCGGGAGCTTGAGCCTAGTCTCTAGGCAGGTCCAGGTTGGCTCCCTTGCGGAGACCTGCCTTACTGGGACATCCAGGAGGTCCCTTGGGTAACCCCTCGGAAACCCCCCTGCCCTCCCTACCCTAGCAGACGCCAAGGAGCCCGGCTAGGCTAAGGGCAATGCTCTGGCTCCTCCTTCCGGTCCTCCTCCTGGTCTACCTCCTCTACCGGGCGAGGAGGCCAAAGGCGCGCCCCTGGGCTGGGGTGTGGCTTTGGCAAAAGGGGAGGGAAAGCCGCTTCCGCCCCCGGCTGGACCTGAGGCTTCTTCTCCTGCTGCTGGCGGCGGCCCTCATGGTCCTGGCCCTCGAGGACCCTCCCCTGGGGCCTTCCCCCATGGTCTATGTGGTGGACGCCTCCGCCAGCATGGCCGCCCGGGAAGGGGCCAAGACCCGGCTGGACCTGGCCAAGGAAAGGCTCCTCCCCCTTCTGGAAAGGACCCCGGAAGCGGTGCTGGTGCGGGCGGGGGAACAACCTAAGGCCTTTGGCCCCGCCCCCGGCATCGCCCTAAGGGGAAGGCTTTTGGAGCTGGAGGCCAAGGACCGGGAAGCCCGCCTGGAGGAGGCCATCGCCCTGGGAAGAAGGCTCCTAAAGGCCCCGGTGGTGGTGGCCAGCGACGCCCCCCCGCCCCCCGGGGTGGAGGGGTATATCGGCGTGGGGACCCCCCAGGAGAACCTGGGGATGGTGGCCGTGGCCCCGGGGTTTTTGGCCCTGGGGAACAGCGCCACCCGCCCCCTCACCGCCCGGGTGGAGGTGGAAGGCGGGGTGCGGGAGGTGCCGGTCCCACCCCGGGGCTTTGCCCGGCTGGAGAACCTACCCCCCACCTTTGCCGCCCGCCTCCTGAACGGGGGTGCCCTGGACCTGGACGACCAGGCGGCCTTTGGCCTCAAGCGGCTTGGGGTGGCCTACCCCAAGGCACCCGCCCTGGAAAGGCTCTTCCTCCTCTTGGGAACGGCCCCAGGGAACGAGGTAAGGGTGGGCATAGGGGTGCCGGAAAACCTCCCCGACAGGCCCACCCTCTACCTGGCCCCCCAAGGAGGAAGCCCCGTGCGGGTTCTGGCCACCACCCCCCACCCCCTCCTGGAGGGCGTGGCCCTCTTAGGGGAACGCCTCCCTCCTCCCCCACCCCCCAAAGGGCCCTGGAGGCCCTTGGCCGAGGGGGAAGGGGGAGTGGGGCTCATCTTTCTGGTGGAAAAGGGGCTTTACCTGCCTCCTTTGGAGAGCATCCAGAACCGCCCCTTTTTCCCCCTTCTGGTCTACAACTTCCTCAAACCCTACCGGGAGGTGCATAGCGGGCTTCTCTCCCCTGGAGAAACCCTTCTCCCCACCCCGGGGGAAAGCTTCCTCCCCAAAGGCAAAGGAGGAGGAGGCCGGTTCCTGGCCCTCCTGGCCGCCTTGGTGCTCCTTCTGGAAGCCCTCCTTTTCCGCCCCAGGCCGAAGGCCCAGGAGGCATAATGGGTCCATGCGCTTCCGTCCCTTCAGCGAGCTGGACCTGGACCTCCTAAACCGGGTAGCGGGAAACCGGCCCTTGAGCCTGGGCGCAGCGCGCTTTTTCGCCCGCACCGGCCACTCCTTCCTGGCCGAGGAAGGGGAGGAGCCCATGGGCTTCGCCCTGGCCCAGGCCCTTTGGCAAGGGGAGGCCACCACGGTCCTCATAAGCCGGATAGAGGGTGAGGACCAGGCCACCCTGGAAGGCCTCCTGGCCGCCGTGGTGAAAAGCGCCTACGACGCCGGGGTCTACCAGGTGGCCCTACACCTGGACCCCAAACGGGAGGACCTTCAGGCGGCCTTAGGGGCTCAGGGATTCTCCATCGGGCCTTTGATCCTGGCGGTGAGGGTCCTGGGAAGCCGCGGGCAGCGGGGCGAAACCCGGGGCGTCCTAGAATAGGGAGCATGAACCGAGTTCTCATCGGCATCCGGGGGGAGCCCACCCCTGAGGGCATGGAGCGGATCCTTGTGGCCTTAAAGGGCCTTCCAGGCACCTCCCAGGTCCAGGCCACCGGCCCCGCCCAAATCCTGGTGGAGTACGACCCCCAGGTCCTCACAGTAATGGACCTCCTCCGCACCATCCGGGAACAGGGCTTCCTGGCGGGGATGCTCTGAGGCTACTTCCTGGGAAACTCCCCTTTCGGACCAGGGGAAGGTCCGGCGGTATCCCCCTTCTCCCCCTTCGCCTCCTGCCCAGAAGCCCCACTTGGGGGTTTGCCCTCCTTGCTGCCTGCGCCTTCCCCTTGGTCACCCGCCTCGTTCCGAAGGGGCCCTTCTGGAGGCGCAGGCTCTCCAGGAGGGCCCTCGGCGTCTATTCCCCTGTCCTTAGCCTGGGGCACTAAGGCCTCCTCCAGGCGTTGGGAAAACCCCTGGAATAGCCTTTCGCTGAAGCCCAACAACACCCCTAGGCCATAGACGGAAGGCGCTTGCAAAAGGTCGGCAACCCCATCCCCCAGGACCCGCAGCGTCACCCCCAGCTTCACCACCAACACCCCCAGAAGGGCGATAAGCCCGCCCAGGAGGGGGGAGAGGAAAAGGGGCACCCAGTAAGCCCCATAGTCCGTGGGTAGCCTGTCCGTCACCACCACCCGGATGAGCCGGGAGAGCAACCCGCCCCCAAGGCCGGTCAGGAAGAGGAAAAGCGGCTGGACAGAAGATCCGCCCCCCTGGTCCTCATCCATAGGCCACAGGTAGAGGATCCCCAACGCCAAAACCAGCCCCAGCCAGAAGAGGTAGGTGGCCTTGTTGTGCAGGGTGAGGAGCTGGGCGTACCTGGAATCGCGGGCATCGTACAGATCCGCCAAGAAGTCCTGCAGTAGGGCCTTTCTCCCCTTTGCGCCTCCTTCCCCCGGTTCCTTCAATGCCGATTCCAGGTGTCTTCTCCAGTTACCGGCTTTTCCCTTGGGAAACTCCTCAAGCTCTCCCAGCCCCCGCTTCAGCCGGGCCTGCACCTGGAGGTCGCATAGACACCTCACCGCCCGGCGCTCTGCCCCGTGGATCAAGCGCCAGGCGGCCATCTCCCGCTGACCGTTCCAAAACAGGAAGTAGGGGAAAAGGAAAAGGAGCGTAACGAGGGGGTACTTGCACACCCTCAGCGCCCGCTCAGCCTCCTGCAGAAGCTCCTCCACCCCATCTGCGTCCTTCGCATCCGGCGGTTCCTCCTTCTCCCCCTTTTCCCCGGGAGCTGGCCTGCACGCCGGCCCAAGCACCCCCCGCAGGCGGGTTACCTCCGCCTGGGCTAGGTTCCAGGAAGGCGCTGCGGTACCAAGGGCCTTGGCCAGGTGGAAGAGAAGGGCAAGAAGCCCCAGGAGCAGGACCGTGTTCCCCAAGCCTTCCACCCCTTACCTCCTCCCATCCCCAGGCCCCGGGCGGGGGGGCCCCCGCCCGGGGGAGAGCCTAGGGTGAGACCACGATGGTTTTGTATACACCCACCGCCACAAAGAGGCCGTTCCCGTGGGTGACGCCATGGAGC
>NZ_QGMX01000017.1 GCF_003336745.1 Thermus caldifontis
TTACCCTTTCCTCCCAGGCACCCCGGAATGTGGCTTGGGGAGGGGCCTTACCGGGCGGCGCTAGGCCATGCGGGTGGCGCGCAGGGTAAAGCTCCTTTCCAGGGTAAAGGGGCGGTCCAGGTCGCCGAACTCCCCTTCCGCCCAGGCCCAGAGCCGGGGCATGATGCGCCCGTGCACCTCCTCGGGAACCAGCTGGGTGAAGGAGTAAAGCCTTTCCTCCAGGGCCTCCAGGGCCTGGCGCAGGGTGCGCGCCTCCTGCCAGCGCACCACCTCCCGGGCCTTGGGCTTAAGGCCAAGACGCCTTAGGGCTCCCTCCACCTCCTGAAGCCGCCTTTTGTGTAGGCCCCGCTCCACCCTCACCCCCTCCGCCTCCACCAAGGAGCGCCACCTTTCCTGAATGCCACGCTCCTCCTCTGCCTCCATCTCGTCCCAGCCCTCCAGGAGCACCCCCCCCGGCTTCAGCACCCTCAGGGCCTCCGCCAGGGCCTTGGGCCAGTCGGGAAGGAGGTGCCAAAGGTGGACCACGATCACCCCGTGCACGCTCTCATCGGGCAGGGGAATGGCCCGGGCATCCGCCTCCAGGAGGCGCACCTTGCGCATGACCCCCGCCACCTTCTGGCGGAAGACCTCCAGCATGGCCGGGTCCTTGTCCAGGGCCAGGTAGCGGTAGCCCCGGGCGATGAGGGGCAGGGCGATGCGCCCGGTGCCCACCCCAAGCTCCAGGAGCACCGCCTCCTCCCCCCGCACCCCTAGGGCATTCCCCATGGCGGTGGCGATGCGGCCCGCCACCTCCGGCGGGTAGGCCCTTAGGCGGTCGTAGGCGTAAGCCGCACGGATGGAGGCCTTGGGCATCCTTCCCTTCATTTTACGGGTATACTCCCCAGCGTGAAAGGACTCATTCTGGCTGCCGGACGGGGCACGAGGCTCCGTCCCCTCACCCACACGAGGCCCAAACCGGTGATCCGGGTGGCGGGAAGGCCCATCCTCCACTACGGCCTGGAGAACCTGCTCCAGGCGGGCATTAAGGAGATCGGGGTGGTGGTCTCCCCGGAAACGGAAAAGGACATCCGGGAAGCCCTTTCGGGCTACCGGGTGCGCTACATCCTGCAAGAGGAGCCCCAGGGCCTGGCCCATGCGGTGGCCGTGGCCCGCGATTTCCTGGGCCAAAGCCCCTTCGTCCTTTACCTGGGGGACAACCTCTTCCAAAAGGGGATCGCCCGCTTCCTTCAGGCCTTCGCCCCAGGGGTGAGCGCGGTGATCGCCCTGGTACGGGTGGAAAACCCCAGCCAGTTCGGGGTGGCGGTTTTGGAAGGGGAAAGGATCGTGCGCCTTCTGGAAAAGCCCAAGGAGCCTCCCTCGGACCTGGCGGTGGCGGGGGTGTACGTCTTCACCCCGGAGGTCCTGGAGATCATCGAGGGGCTCAGGCCCTCCGCCCGCGGGGAGTACGAGATCACCGACGCCATCCAGGGCCTCATCGACCGGGGGAAGAGGGTGGTGGGGGTGGAGGTGGAGGGCTGGTGGAAGGACACGGGCCGCCCCCAGGACCTCCTGGACGCCAACCGCCTCCTTTTGGAGGAGCTGGAGGCCCGCATAGAAGGCGAGGTGGCGGAAAGCCAAATCACGGGGCGGGTGGTGGTGGAGAAGGGGGCCAAGGTGGTGGGAAGCACGGTGATCGGCCCTGCCTTCATCGGGGAAGGTGCCCTGGTGGAGGGGGCCTACATCGGCCCCTTCACCTCCCTTGGGCCAGGTGCCAAGGTGGTGCGCTCGGAGGTGGAGTACTCCATCCTCGAGGACCACGCCCTCCTGGAGAACGTGGCCCTGCGCCTGCAGGAAAGCATCCTAGGGGTGGGGGCCGAGGTGAAAAGCCGCGATGGCCTCCCCCGGGCCCACCGGCTGATCCTGGGGGATCTTTCCCAGGTGGAACTGGCCTGATGCCGAGCCTTCTGGACCTTCTCACCGAGGCGTACCAAAGCGGCGAGGCCCTGGCCCAAAAGCTTGGGGTGAGCCGCCAGGCGGTTTCCAAGGAGGCAAGAAGGCTTCTTGCCGAAGGGTTTCCCGTGGAGGTGGGCCGCCAGGGCTACCGCATCCGGCCCGGCACCCCCCTGCCCCACCTCTTCCATCCCTTGGGACGGCTGGGCCGGCCCTACCGGTATCTGGGCCGGGTGGGGAGCACCCAGGATGTGCTCCGGGCCTGGGCGGAGGAGGGGGCGGGAGAGGGGGCCCTGGTCCTGGCCGAGGTCCAGGAAAGGGGCCGGGGAAGGCAGGGAAGGCCCTGGGAAAGCCGCCCAGGGGAAAGCCTCACCTTTTCCCTGCTCCTGCGCCCGGCCCTGCCCCTTTCCACCCTGGGGCTTCTCCCCCTTGTGGCCGGCTTGGCCCTTTGGCGGGCGGTGGGGGTGGGGGGGCTTAAGTGGCCCAACGACCTCCTCGCCCCCGATGGCAGGAAGCTGGCCGGGGTGCTCCTCGAGGCCAAGGCGGAGGGAGAGGAGGTAGCCTACGTCCTTTTGGGCGTGGGGGTGAACGTGGAATGGGCCCCCGAGGGGGCCGCCGCCTTAAAGGAGTTCTCCCAGGCTTCCCGACGGGAGGTGCTTTCGGGCTTCCTTCTCCACCTGGAAAACCTCCTCCCCCTCCTGGAGAACCCGGAGGCCCTGCTGGCCCTTTACCGAAAGGCCTCCTACACCCTGGGCCAGAGGGTGCGGGTCCAGACCGCAAGGGGCCTGGTGGAAGGCGTGGCGGAGGACGTGCTCCCCGATGGAAGCCTCCTGGTGGGAGGGGTAAAGGTGGGGGCCGGGGATGTGGCCCTCCTGGGCTTTCCCCCTTGAGTATCCTAGGCTTAGATTTCCCTAAATGGCTGTGCTAGGATAGGGTCAGGTATGTTCGCCCGCATCTTCACCAAGGAGGAGGCCGACGCCCTGCTTCCTGAAATCCGGCGGATCCTGGGCCAGATGCGCCAAAACCGCAAGGAGCTCCAGGAAGCCCAGGCCCGGCTTCCCGAGGCCCGGGGGCTGGAGCGCAGGAACCTGGAGGAGGAGGTGCGCTTCCTCCTGGGCTCCTTGGAAGCGGACGCCCGCTACCTGGCCTCCTTGGGCGTCTTCCTCAAGGACCTGGACCGGGGCCTGGTGGACTTCCCCGCCCGGATTGGGGGCGAGGTGGTGTTTCTGTGCTGGCAGGAAGGCGAGCCCGAGGTGGCCCACTACCACCCCTTGGCCGGGGGTTTCGCCCAGCGCAGGCCCCTACAGGAGGCCTCCTTGCCCCCTACCCCCTCCCACCCCGGCGAAACTCGGCCAGGCGCCTAAGGTCTTCCTGGACCAGCTCGTCCCGGCCCGCCAGGGACTCCAGGTGGTGCCTTAGCTCGTGGAGAAGGGTTTCCCAGACCTCCCCTTCCCAGTCAAACCCCGGCCCCGCCACCTTCCGGAAGGAGCCGTAGTAGAGGGCGATATGCCGCCCAAGCCCTTCAAAACCGCGGAAGGCGGAAGGGGGGCCCGGGTCCAGGTACTCCCCCAGCCGCCAGACTCCCCTTAGCCCCAGCTCCGGCTTGGCCTGGGGAAGGACGTGCACCCCTTGAAGCCCCCGCTTGAAGGCCTCGGGGATCTCCGCCCAAAGCCTTTCCACCAGCGCCACAAAGGCCTCGTAGGTCATGGCCGGTGATAGGGATGCCCCGCCCTTAAGGTGAAGAGGCGGTAAAGCTGTTCCATGAGGATCAGAAGGGCCAGCTCGTGCTGCAGGGTGAGGGGGGAGAGGGAAAGGAGGAGGTCGGCCCGCTCCCGTACCCCTTCCGGATAGCCCTCGGCACCCCCCACCAGAAAGGCCACCCGCTCTCCCTCAAAGCGCCTCAGTTCCTCCAAAAGCCCCTCCGTGGTGAAAAGCTTACCCCTCTCGTCCAGGACCACCTTGCGGTAGCCCTCCGCCCTGGGGAGCAGCTCCCGGGCCTCCTTGACGAAGTGGACCTCGAGGGGAGCATACTTTTGGATGCGGTGCGCATACTCTTCCACCCCCAGCCGGGCGTAGGCCAGCCTGGGTTTGCCCACCGCCACCACCCTAAGCCGCACGCCTTCATCCTAAGGCCAGGGTATACTCAAAGGCGAAGGGAAAGTGGGACCTCACCCACCCCAAAAAGGAGCCTTAGGCCCTTACCCAGGGCAGGCTCCAGGAGCGCCAAAAGCGCTGGAAAAGGAGGGTTTATGGTAAAGGATACCCACCGGTTTCAGCCCTTCACCCCCGAGCCCATAAGGCTCATGGGGGAAAAGGGGGAGTGGCTGGGGGATTTCCCCTTGGACTTGGACGAGGATAGGCTACGCCGCCTCTACCGGGACATGCTGGCGGCCCGGATGCTGGACGAGCGCTACACCATCCTCATCCGCACCGGCAAGACCAGCTTTATCGCCCCCGCCGCCGGGCACGAGGCCGCCCAGGTGGCCATCGCCCACGCCATCCGGAAGGGCTTTGACTGGGTCTTCCCCTACTACCGGGACCACGGCCTGGCCCTGGCCTTGGGCCTGCCCCTGAAGGAGATCTTCGGCCAGATGCTGGCCACCCGGGCTGACCCCAACAAGGGCCGCCAGATGCCGGAACATCCGGGCTCCAAGGCCCTCAACTACTTCACCGTGGCCAGCCCCATTGCCTCCCACGTGCCCCCCGCCGCCGGAGCGGCCATCAGCATGAAGCTCCTAGGCACGGGCCAGGTGGCCGTATGCACCTTCGGGGACGGGGCCACCAGCGAGGGGGACTGGTATGCGGGCATCAACTTCGCCGCCGTGCAGGGGGCCCCCGCCGTCTTCATCGCCGAAAACAACTTTTACGCCATCAGCGTGGACTATGGCCGCCAGACCCATAGCCCCACCATCGCCGACAAGGCCCATGCCTTTGGCATTCCCGGATATTTGGTGGATGGCATGGACGTTCTGGCCGCCTACTACGTGGTCAAGGAGGCGGTGGAGCGGGCCCGCATGGGGGAAGGCCCCAGCCTGGTGGAGCTCAGGGTCTACCGCTACGGCCCCCACTCCTCCGCGGACGACGACAGCCGCTACCGCCCCCGGGAGGAGGTGGAGGCCTGGCGGAAGCGGGACCCCATCCTGCGCTTCCGGCGCTTCCTGGAGGAGCGGGGCCTTTGGAACCTGGAGTGGGAGGAGGAACTCAAAGAGGCCATCCGCGCCGAGCAGGAAAAGGCCCTGAAGGAGGCGGAGGAGGCGGGACCGGTACCGCCGGAATGGATGTTTGCGGACGTCTTCTCGGAAAAGCCCTGGCACCTAAGGCGCCAGGAGGCCCTCCTCAGGGAGGAGCTCTAAGGAGGTCCCCATGGCCCTCATGACCATGGTGCAGGCCCTGAACCGGGCCCTGGATGAGGAGATGGCCTTGGACCCCAAGGTGGTGGTCCTGGGGGAGGATGTGGGCAAAAGGGGCGGGGTTTTCCTGGTGACGGAAGGCCTCTTGCAGAAGTACGGCCCCGACCGGGTTATGGATACCCCCCTGTCGGAGGCCGCCATCGTGGGGGCGGCCCTGGGTATGGCCGCCCACGGCTTGAGGCCGGTGGCGGAGATCCAGTTCGCCGACTACATCTTCCCCGGCTTTGACCAGCTGGCAAGCCAGGTGGCCAAGCTCCGTTACCGTTCCGGCGGGCAGTTCACCGCGCCCTTGGTGGTGCGTATGCCCTCTGGGGGTGGGGTCAAGGGTGGGCACCACCACTCGCAAAGCCCCGAGGCCCACTTCGTGCACACCGCTGGGCTCAAGGTGGTGGCGGTTTCCACCCCCTACGACGCCAAGGGCCTCCTAAAGGCGGCCATCCGCGACGAGGACCCCGTGGTCTTCCTGGAGCCCAAGAGGCTTTACCGCTCGGTGAAGGAGGAGGTGCCCGAGGAGGACTACACCTTGCCCATCGGCAAGGCCGCCATCAGGCGGGAGGGGAAGGACCTCACCCTCATCGGCTACGGCACGGTCATGCCCGAGGTGCTCCAGGCGGCGGAGGAGCTGGAGAAGGCGGGGGTTTCCGCCGAGGTTTTGGACCTCCGCACCCTCATGCCCTGGGATTACGAGGCGGTGATGAACTCCGTGGCCAAGACGGGAAGGGCGGTGCTGGTATCCGATGCCCCCCGGCACGCCAGCTTTATAAGCGAGGTGGCGGCCACCCTTGCCGAGGACATCCTGGACATGCTCCTCGCCCCTCCCATCCGGGTCACGGGCTTTGACACCCCCTACCCCTACGCCCAGGACAAGCTGTACCTGCCCACCGTCACCCGCATCCTCAACGCCGCCAAGCGGGCGTTAGACTACTGATTAGAGGAGGGAGTATGCGTTTGAAGGTGGTCCTGGAAAAGAGCGAGGAGGGCGGGTATACCGTCTACGTACCTGCTCTTCCCGGTTGCATTAGTGAGGGGGACACCCTCGAGGAGGCCTTAGCCAACATCCGTGAGGCCATAGCCCTCTATCTGGAGCCGCTAGAGGAAAAGCTCCCGGAGAACGCCGAACTGGCCGAGGTAGAGGTTTGAAGGTTCCCTCCTTGTCCTATAAGCGGGTAGTCAAGGCTTTGGAAAAAGCAGGCTTTCAGGTGGTACGCCAACGGGGAAGCCATATCCGGATGGAAAAGGAAGTAGGGGAAAAGCGGATCATCGTCATCGTACCTGCGCACATCCCCATCAAACGCTCCACTCTAGCCCACATCCTTAAGGATGCCCAGCTTCCCCTCGAGGAGTTTCTAGACCTAATCTAGGAGGCCTATGCCCAAGGAAATCCTCATGCCCGAACTGGCGGAAAGCGTGGTGGAAGGCGAGATCCTGAAGTGGCTGGTGGAGGAAGGAGACTACCTCAAAAAGGACCAGCCCTTCGTGGAGGTGATGACCGACAAGGTCACGGTGGAGCTACCCTCCCCCTATGAGGGGGTGCTCCTGAAGAAGCTGGCCAAGGAGGGGGAGGTGGTCAAGGTCCATGCCCCCATCGCCCTCCTGGCGGAGCCCGGAGAGGTGGTGACGGAAGCGAAGGAAGAGAAAGCCCCGCCGGTGCAGGCCATCGAAGAGCGCTCCATCGTGGAGCCCGGGCTTCCCCCGAAGGAGGAAAAGGAGGACCTCTCCCTCTTCAAGCCGGACACCACCCAGGTGGCGGTGAAGAACCCCTTCCTCGAGGCCCAAGGGGAAGCCCCCAAGGAGGGGCCAGGCCCAGGCCGCATCCTGGCGGTACCCGCCGCCAGGAAGCTGGCCCGGGAACTGGGGATTCCCCTCGAGGCCATCCCGGGCTCGGGCCCCATGGGCCGCATCCGGGTGGAGGACGTGCGGGCCTATGCGGAAAGGCTTAAAGCCCAGGCCGCTCCCCCGCCGGAAGTCCCCAGGGAAGCCCCAGCACCCCTTCCCTCGGGCTTCCCTCCCCCGCCCCGGTACACCCCTCCCAAGGGCTATGAGGGGTTGGAGGAGCGCGTTCCCTTAAGGGGCATCCGCCGCACCATCGCCCAAGGGCTTTGGCAAAGCCACCTCTACACGGTGCGCACCCTGAACGTGGACGAGGCCGACCTCACGGAGCTGGTAGCCCTTAGGGAACGGCTGAAGCCCGAAGCGGAGCGCCAGGGGGTTAAGCTCACCTACCTGCCCTTCATCTTCAAGGCGGTGGTGCGGGCCCTGAAGAAGTTCCCCATGCTAAACGCCAGCCTGGACGAAGAAAGGCAGGAGATCGTCTACAAGCGCTACTACCACCTGGGCCTGGCGGTGGCCACGGAAAGGGGGCTCATCGTACCCGTGGTGCGGGATGCGGACCGCAAAAACATCCTGGAGTTGGCCCAGGAGATCGCCGAGCTTTCCGCCAAGGCCCGGGAAGGAAGGCTCTCCCCCGAGGAGGTCACGGGCTCCACCTTCACCGTCACCAACATCGGCTCGGTGGGGGCCCTCATGAGCTTCCCCATCATCAACGTTCCCGAGGCCGCCATCCTGGGGGTGCATTCCATCCGGAAGCGGCCCTGGGTGATGCCGGATGGCTCCATCCAGGCCCGGGACATCATGTACCTCTCCCTCTCCTTTGACCACCGCCTGGTGGACGGGGCCGAGGCCGCCTCCTTCACCCGGGAGGTGATCCGGCTCTTGGAAAACCCGGACCTGCTCCTTCTGGAAATGTAGGATGGACCCCATGAAGACCTACAACCTCATCGTGATCGGCACCGGGCCCGGCGGCTACCACGCCGCCATCCGGGGGGCGCAACTGGGGCTTAAGGTTCTGGCGGTGGAGGCCGCCGAGGTGGGGGGCGTGTGCCTGAACGTGGGGTGCATTCCCACCAAGGCCCTCCTCCACGCCGCAGAAACCCTTCACCACCTGAAGGCGGCCGAGGGCTTTGGCCTAAAGGCCAAGCCCGAGCTGGACTTTGGGAAACTGGGCGCCTGGCGGGATGGGGTGGTGAAAAAGCTCACCGGAGGGGTGGCCGGGCTCCTCAAGGGCAACAAGGTGGAGCTTTTGCGGGGCTTCGCCCGCTTCAAGGGACCCAAGGAGATCGAGGTAAACGGGGAAACCTACGGGGCCAAAAGCCTCATCCTGGCCACGGGAAGCGAGCCCATGCCCTTAAAGGGTTTCCCCTTTGGCGAGGACGTCTGGGACTCCACCCGGGCCTTACGGGTAGAAGAGGGCATCCCCAGGCGCCTCTTGGTGATCGGGGGCGGGGCGGTGGGGTTGGAACTCGGCCAGATCTACCGCCGCCTAGGCTCGGAGGTCACCCTTATTGAATACATGCCGGAGATCCTCCCCGCAGGCGACAGGGAAACCGCCGCCCTCCTGCGCAAGGCCCTGGAGAAAGAAGGCCTTAGGGTGCGCACGGGCACCAAGGCGGTGGGCTATGAAAAGAAGAAAGATGGCCTCCACGTGCTCCTGGAGCCAGCCCAGGGGGGAAACCAAGAGGAGATCGTGGTGGACAAGATCCTGGTGGCCGTGGGCCGAAAGCCCCGCACCGAGGGCCTAGGCCTGGAAAAGGCCGGGGTGAAGGTGGACGAGCGGGGCTTCATCCAGGTGAACGCCCGCATGGAAACCTCCGCTTTCGGGGTCTACGCCATCGGGGATGTGGCCAGGCCTCCCCTTCTCGCCCACAAGGCCATGCGGGAGGGCCTGGTGGCCGCGGAGAATGCCGCCGGCAAGAACGCCCTCTTTGACTACCAGGTGCCCAGCGTGGTCTACACCGGCCCCGAGTGGGCCGGGGTGGGGCTTACGGAGGAGGAAGCGGGGAAGGCGGGGTATAAGGTCAAGGTGGGGAGGTTTCCCCTCTCCGCCAGCGGCCGGGCCCTCACCCTAGGAGGCGCAGAGGGCCTCATCAAGGTGGTGGGGGACGCGGAAACCGACCTTCTCCTGGGCGTCTTCATGGTGGGGCCCCAGGCGGGAGAGCTCATCGCCGAGGCCACCTTGGCCCTGGAGATGGGGGCCACGGTTTCCGACCTGGGCCTCACCATCCACCCCCATCCCACCCTCTCCGAAGGCCTCATGGAGGCGGCGGAGGCCTTGCACAAACAGGCCATCCACATCCTGAGCCGCTAGCGGAGGCCCAGAAGCCCGTAAAGCCCCGCCCCCAGGAAAACCGCAAGGCCCAGGTTCCCCGTAAGCCGGGCTCCCAGATAGGCGCCCAAGAGGGCCAAGGCAGCGCGGAGCCACTCGGGGGAAGGGGGCGGGTTAAAGGCGGAGACCAGGAAAAGGGCCACCACCAGGGCCGGCCCTGCCTGGCCCGCCCTTAGGCTGCCTTCCCCCCGCCAGGGCAGGAAGCGGAGGAGAAAGGTGCCCAGAGCCAGGAGGAAAAGGGCCAGGGTCATGGCCGCCTCCAGAGAAGCCCGATGCCCCCCGCCAAGAAAAGGCCCCAGGCCGTCTGGCCTAGGAGGTGGAAGGCCAGGGCCACCCCACCTGCCAGGAGGGCCACCGGATTCCTTAAGTGGGGAAGGGCCAGGAGAAGGAAAAGGGCAGGAAGGGCAAAGGAAAGGGCCTCCCCTAGGACCGGCCAGGCCAATAGCCCCTTGGCCCCCAAGGCCCCGAGGGCAGTGCCCAGGTTCCAGGAGAGGTAGGCGCCCAAGCCCAGACCCAGGAAGTAGCCCCGCCTCCTTTCCAGAAGGAGGCCAGGTAGTGCCCTTAGGGCCAGGGCAAACACCTCATCGGTGAGGAAGAAGGCCTCCAGGGGGCCCCCTTTTAGGTAGGGCCTGAGGGCCGGGCCGTAGAAGGCGTGGCGCAGGTTGAGGAGAAGGCCCAAGGTGGCCGCCAAGAGGGGCGGCACCCCCTGGGCCAGAAGCCCCACCAGGGCAAACTGGCTGGCCCCAGCGAAGACCAGGAGGGAGGTGAGCTGGAACCAAAGGTAGCCAAGCCCCGCCTGGGCACCCAGGGCACCAAAGGCCACGGCCACGGGGAAATAGCCTAGGGCGATGGGCCAAGCGGCCTTTAGACCCTGCCTCACTCTGGCCTCCTCAGGACGAAAAGATGGGTCCCCCCGTCCCAAGAGCTACTCCCATGGGTGGCAAAAAGGCGGAAGTGCTGCTCCACTTGAAAACCTACCGCCAAGGCTAGCTCCAGAAAACGCTTGGCGGAGGTCTTTGTTTCCACTTCGTAGTCCAAGCCCGCCAGCAAGGCCTGCAGCTCCAGGCTTGCAAAGGAGGCAAGAGGTCCTGGCCGAACCCGCATTTCCTGCAAGGCTTCTTCTACCAACCTCCTAAGACCCTTGGTTTCCCCTTGTAGCGCCAAAATGCGCAAGGCCCAAAGGGCCTCGCAATCCTCCAAGGGGAACGGAACCAAATAGGCCGTGTGGTGAAGCACTAGGTTTCGGACCCGTTCCTCCCGGGTAGCAAAGGGGCTTACGAACTCATCCGCCACCGCCAACACTCCCCCGGGCCGTAGAAGCCGATAAGCTCTATCCAGAAAGTTCCAAGTGGACATGTGGTGACTGGACCCCACGGAAAGGACCAAGGAGAAGGCTTCCCCTGTCTCCAGCATGGTAAAATCCACGGGTAAGACCTCTACCCAGGGAAGCAGCTGAGCTAGGGCTTGCCTCGAGGCCAGGCTGGGTTCCACCGCAACTGGTTTCAAGTGGGGAAGAAGCTCTAAAAGCAACAGGAGATGGTGGCCGGGTCCGGTGCCCACATCCAAAAATCGCTCTGCCGTCAAATCAACAGCTTGCAACCCATGCGCCAGGTAAAGGAGTTGCCTGGCATACCCGGGGTGCAGAAGCTCCACCTGGGCATAGAGGTCTACGGATATGCGGTTTTCCCACCCACCCTCTACGGAAGAACCGGGAAAGGGTTGTGGCGTTTTGATAAGAAGGGGTGTCGGATCCGCCACCTCGCCCTTAAGGAGCAACCCTTCCCATGCTAAGGCGTGCAAAAGGAGGCTGGAGCTTCTCTGGTAAAACCTCAGGTCTTCCCTAGGGGCGTGGAGTAGGGCGAAGGCCTCGCCCAAAAGCCCCTGGCCTGTGAGACGAGGCAACGGAGCGAGAGGCAGGCTGAAAAGGTAGGTACGGCTACCGCCCCAGCGGACAAAAACCCCTTCCCGAAACCCTGGTGCAAGCCAACGGCCTTCCAAGACCATGCCCCCCACTCCCAAACCCACCTCCCGTAGCGCCAAAGAGGCCTTCTCCTCGCTACCGGGCTCTCCCTTGGGCCAAGAAACCGGAGGATAATGGAGGAAGACCAAGAGGCTTGCTCCCTCCTCACTGGCATACAGGTGGGGGACATCACCCGAAAAATCCGCCTCTTCCCCGGGGCCCACCTCCTTGCCTGGGGGTGGCCCCACGCGGGCTTTTCCCTTCAAGCCAATCACCCGCTCCCGAATGCCAGCCTCGTGGGGTTCCGCATGGCGCAGAGAATGGGGATAGAGATCCATACGGTAAACTTCCAGGGTACCGCCCCCCGGTTCTTGGGTTTGTTCAATAAGTTGAACCACTACCCCCTCCTCCGCTACCGGCTGGGTCTGAACCAGCTCACTGAAGGACACCTCCAAGGCCTGGGCTAAGGCCCACAAGGTAGCGAGGGTAGGGTTGGCCTTCCCCGCCTCCAAGGCATATATCAGGGATCTGGCCACACCCGCTTTAGCCGCCAGACCCGACAAGGTAAGCCCCTTGGCTTGACGTAACCGTTGAAGCCTTTGTCCTATATAGTAGGACACATTGTCTTTCATATCATACACACTAGGGCACCTTTACGCCCGCGTCAAGCCCAAGGGTGGGCCCAACCCGGGGATAACCCAAACCCCTTAGCGGATCTCTACCCCGCCCCAGCGCTCCAAAAGCTTCAGGGCCTCCACGTGGTCGGCCTCGGGGCCCAGCTCCCGCTTGGCCATCTCGTACACCTCCCGGGTGAGGCGGAGCAGGGGGCTTGGGGCCTTCTCCCCATCCAAAACCCCCATGGCGATGCCCAGGTCCTTCACCAACAGGCCCAAGGCGAAGGTCTTGGGAAAGGCCCGGGTCAGGACCCTCTGGGGGATCAGGTTCTCCGTGGCGTTGGAGCGGCCGCTGGAGGCGTTGATCACCTCCAGGGCCTTCTCCGCGGAAACCCCTTGCCGCACCAAGGCCAGGAGTCCTTCTCCCGCCGCCCAGAGGTTGACCGCCAAGAGGGCGTTGTTGATGGCCTTCACCGCATGCCCCGCCCCCACGGGCCCCACGTGGACCGCCTTGGCGGCATAGGCCAGGTAGGGCCTCACCCTCTCCACCGCCTCGAGGGGCCCTCCCATCATCACCGTAAGGGTGCCCTTCTCCGCCCCGATGGTCCCTCCGGAAACCGGGGCGTCCAGGTAGACCACCCCCTTTTCCAGAAGGCGCTCCGCCACCTTACGGCTTCCCTCGGGTTCCCCGCTGGTGGCGTCCACCCAGTAGGTGCCGGGCCTCAGGTGGGGCCAAAGGGCCTCCGCCACCTCCGTCACCTCCTTGGTGGTGGGCAGGCAGGTGAAGATCACCCGAGCCTCCGCCACCCCTTCCAGGGGCACGGCCTTTGAGCCAAACTCCTCCTGGTGCTTTAGGGCCTTGGCAAAGGTGCGGTTCCAGACCAAGGTGGGAAACCGCTGGGCCAAATGGGCCGCCATGGGGTAGCCCATGGCCCCGAGGCCGAGGAAGGCCACCTTCTCTAAGGGCTGATCCATGTCCCCTTTTTACCAGAGCCTGAGGAGCTTGGCGAGGCCCCGGAAGAGGAGGAGGAAAAGGAGGCTAAAGGCCATGGCCACGCCCAGGAAGACGAAAAACCCCACCCCAAACCCCAGGCCCAGGACCATCTGCCTAAGCCATAGCCCCGCAGGGAAGGCCAAGGCCCAGGTGAGGAGGAGGTTTTGCCAGGTGGGCTTACGGTAGGTGCCCAGGAAAGGGGAAAGGAGAAGCCAGACGAAAAGCACGGGCAGCACGTTTCGCGCCAGGCCCCCAAAGGTAACGGGTAGGCCATGGGAAAGGAGCCCAGCCCCGGCGAAGAGGAAAAGGGCCAAGAGGTCCAGGAGGAAGAGGGGCGTGGCGGCAGGGCGGCTTCGGGTCATGGCCCCACCTCCTTCTGGGAAGCCTCGAGGAAAACCCGATCCGCCCGGTAGGAGCTCCGCACCAGGGGCCCGGCGAAGACCTCCTTAAAGCCCAGCCCGTACCCCCAGGCCTCGTAGCGCTTGAAGTCCTCCGGGGGCACGTACCGCTCCACGGGCAGGTGGGCCGGGGTGGGGCGCAGGTACTGGCCCAGGGTGAGGATATCCACCCCCACCTCCCTCAGGTCCCGCATGGCCTCGAGGATCTCCTCCTCCGTCTCCCCCAGGCCCAGCATGAGGCTACTCTTGGTGAGGACCCCGGGGCGGTAGCGCTTGGCGTGGGCCAGGACCTTAAGGGTCTGGTCGTAGCCCGCCCGCGGGTCCCGCACCTTGGGGGTGAGGCGGCGCACGGTCTCCAGGTTCTGGGCGTAGACTTCAGGGCCCGCATCCAAAACCGTCTCCACCGCCCTCAGGTCCCCCTGGAAGTCAGGGGTAAGGGCCTCCACCAAGACCCCGGGGGCCTTCTCCTTAATGGCCCGGATGGTGGCGGCAAAGTGGGCCGCCCCGCCGTCGGGAAGGTCGTCCCGGTCCACGCTGGTGAGGACCACGTAGCGGATATGAAGCCGGGCGATGGCCTCGGCCACCCTATGGGGCTCCTCCGGATCTATGAGGCCCTTAGGATTCCCTGTGTCCACGGCGCAGAACTTGCAGGCCCGGGTGCAGATGCCCCCCAGGATCATCACCGTGAGGGTGCCGTGGCTCCAGCACTCCCCCACGTTGGGGCAAAGGGCCTCCTGGCAGACGGTGTGGAGCTTGAGCTCCTTCACCGTGGCCTTCAGGGCCTGGTACCTGGCCCCCGTGGGCAGGGTGGCCCGGAGCCAGGCAGGCTTGTGCCGGTCCACGGGCTCAGGCCGGGTCTGGGCCAGGCCGTGCTTCACCACCTTGAGCTCCACCACCTCCCCGGTGGGGGCTATGAGCTCCACGGTTTCAAACTTGGGCTTCACGATGGCCCTCCTTTAGGCGGGGCTCCATTCCGAAAACCTGGGCGAAGGCCTGCACCACCCGGCCCTTCACCTCCTGCATGGGAACCTGGCGGCCTAAAAGCCGCTCCAGGGAAGTGACCCCTTTCCCCTTAAGCCCGCAAGGGACGATGACGGAGAAGTCGTTCAAGTCGGTGCTCACGTTGAGGGCGAAGCCGTGGAAACTCACCCCTTCCTTCACCGCCACCCCGATGGCGCAAAGCTTCTCCTCCCCCACCCAGACCCCGGCGTACCCCGGGGTGGGGTAGGCCTCTAGGCCGTAGGAGGCCGCTACCCTTACCACGGCCTCTTCTATCTGGCGCAGGAAGCGGCGCACCTCCCGGCCCACGGGGAAGATGGGATAGCCCACCAGCTGCCCCGGCCCATGGTAGGTGACGTCCCCACCCCGTTCCACCCAGTAGAGCTCAAAACCGTTCTCCCGGTACCAGCTTTCGGGGAAAAGGAGGTTCTCCCCCGTGGCCTTCCGCCCCAGGGTGACGACCCGGGGATGCTCCAAAAGGAGCAGGGTGGGGGGGCGCTCGCCCCGCACCACCTGGCCGTGCACCCCCTTCTGATACGCCCAGGCCTCCCCGTAAGGCACCAGGCCCAGGTCCTCCACCAGAAACTCCACGTCCCTAAGCATACGCCAGGGGGAAGCCCCCTTAAAGTATGGGGTCTCACAGCGCCGCAAATCTGTGTGCCCATGGGGCAAAACCCCACCAGGGGCCTAGGTGGCTGGAGATGCTTTTGGAGCTTGACCCCGAGGCCTTGGACCCAGGGCTAGCGGAAAAGCTCATGGATGAGGTGCTGGCGGTTTTCCGCAGGCACCTTCCCGTGCGGAACCTCGAGGGCCTCCTGAAGCGGCAGGAAGGGCGTCTGGTTCTCCTCGTGGCCCTGGAGCTGGCCTAGGCCAGAAAGCGGGCCAGGAGCCGGTCCCGTAAGGCTTGGGGGAGGTGGCGGAGAAGAAGGGTCTGCCACCCCTTAGGGGCCACCAGGTAGCGGGCCCTGGGCCTTGGGTCCAGGAGGGCTTTCAGCACCACCTCCGCCACCCTTTCCGGGGGCAAGCCCCTTTGGGCGCCCGCCCTGGCCATCTTGCGGGCCACCTCCAGGTAGCGGCCATACACCCCTTCCGTACCGGGAGGAGGGGGCTCCAGGTAGGTTTCCGCCCACTTTTCCGAACGTTCCCAGATGGGGGTGGCCACGGGCCCCGGCTCCACCAAGGCCACCCCCACCCCAAAGGGAAGGAGCTCCACCCTTAAGGCATCCGCCAGGGCCTCGAGGGCGAACTTGCTGGCGGCATAGGGGCCCGCCAGGGGCAGGGCCACCAGGCCAGACACGGAGCCCATGAGCACCACCCGCCCCCGGCTTTGGCGGAGAAGGGGCAAAAAGGCCTTCACCGTGGCGAAAGCCCCGAGGACGTTCACCTCAAGCACCTGGCGGAAGGCGGAAGGGGGGATAAGCTCCAGTGGCCCCGCCACCGCAATCCCCGCATTGGCCACCAAACCCTCCAACCCCTCCCCTTCCAGAAGCCTTCGGGCCTGCACAAGGCTTTCCTCCTGGGTTACGTCCAGGAAAAGGGGCACCGCCCCCAGGGCGCGCAGGGCCTCGGCATCCTGGGATTTGCGCACCCCACCATAGACCCGAAAGCCCTTGGCCGCCAAAAGCCAGGCCGTGGCCAGGCCGATGCCGCTACCCGCTCCCGTGATGAGCACAGCCCCCATAGGAAAAGCTTAAGGACCCCCGGCCTTCCAGGGGTCCATGCAGCCTGCCAGGTCCCTTGGCCCCTACTGGGCCACCACGCTCACCTTCAAGGCTATGGGCACCTCGGGGTGGGGCTTGTAGGTGAGGGTGTACTCCCCCAGCTCCTTGATGGGCTTTTCCAACGCCAGGCGCTTGGGATCAATGGTGATGCCGTGCTGGCGGGAAAGGGCCTCGGCGATATCCTTGGCGGTCACGGAGCCGTAGATCTTGGTCTCCCCCGCCCGCACCGGGATGGTGAGGGTGAGGTTCTCCAGGATCTCCTTAAGGCGCTCCGCCTCCGCCTTCCTCTCCGCCAGGCGCTTGGCCTGGGCGCGGATCTTGGCCTCCAGGGCCTTCAGGTTGCTCTCCGTGGCCAAGACCGCCAGGCCCCGGGGCAGGAGGTAGTTCCTGGCGTAGCCGGGCTTCACCTTCACCACCTGGCCCACATCGCCCAGGTTCTCCAGGGGTTCAAGCAGGATGACCTTCATGTCCACCCCCTATTTGCGCACCAGCTTCTCCGTGAAGGGAAGAAGCCCCAAAATCCTCGCCCGCTTGATGGTGCGGGCCAGGATGCGCTGCTCCTTGGCGGTAAGCCCCGTGCGGCGGCGGGGCAGGATCTTCCCCGTCTCCGACAGGAACCGCTTCAGCACCTCCACGTTGCGGTAGTCCTTCAGGTCAAACTCCCCCAGGCTGGCCTTGACCTTGGCCTTCCTGGAAGGACGCTTCTGCGTCTCCTTCTTGGGTTTAGCGTTCTTCGTGTTCAAAACGGCAAATCCTCCTCCGGCGGGAAGTCTTCCAATCCTTCGTCGATGTCCACCCCACCCGTCTGGACAGAGCGCCCTGGCTCTTGGGGCCTGCTTCCGCCGGCTCTTTCAGGCCCACGGGTGGGTCGCTCCAACCTGAGGGCTTCCACCCGGGTCTGGAAGCGCCTCTCCCCGGTGGAGCTCGTCCAGGAGTCGTTCACCAAACGGCCGATCACCAAAAGCCCCTCACCCCGCCTAAGTTCGGAGGCCCACTCGGCCAGGTCGCGCCAGGCCTGAACCTCTATAAAGTGGGTCTTTTCCCCTTCCGGCCCCTGGCCAGGGCGGCGCTCGTTCACCGCCAGACCCAGCCGGGCCACCGCCGTCCCCTGGGGGGTGTAGCGCAGATCAGGATCGCGGGTGAGGTTGCCCATGAGGATCACCTGGTTTAGGGCGTGGCGGAGCTTAGGCTGGCCCCGGGCATCCTCCACGGTTTCGCGCCCTCTGGCCTCCAGGGGATCGATGAAGTCCGCCCGGATCTGGAGCTCGCTCCGCTTCTCCCCTTCCCGCTCCCACTGCCGGTACTCCAGCCGCCCCTCCACGAAGACCAGCTGGCCCCTTTCCAGGACGTCCCCCCACATCTCCGCCTGCCGCCCCAAAAGGCGCACCCGGTGGTACCAGGACACCTCCTTTTCGCCAGAGGCATCCCACAGGGTATCCTGGCCCGCGAGGCTCAGGTCCAAAATGGCCATGCCCCCCGGGGTATAGCGCATGTCCGGACGGGCGGTAAGGGTCCCGATGAGAAATACACGGTTCAGGCCTCTTGCCATGAAAACAGTTTACGCCTTGGCGAGCAGGGGTTCCTGGGCCTTCACCACCATGACCCGGCGCACGTTGTCGCGCAGGCGAAGTTCCCGGGCCAGATCGTTCACCCGGTCTTCGGGCATCTCCACCTGGTACCAGAGGAAGTAGCCCTGGGTGTCCTTGGCGATGGGGTAGGCCAGGCGGCGTACACCCCATTCCTCCACCTTCTCCACCCGAGCGCCGAAGGCCTCGAGGGCCTTGCCGATGATCTCTTTCTCCAAGGCGAGCTGGGTCTGGTCCAGGTTGGGGCTCAGGATGATGTTCACCTCGTACTTGCGCATCCACACCTCCTTTCCGGGCCCGGCAGGCCGCACGAGGAATGATTATACCCTCTCTTCCTCCCCAAAAAAAGACCCAGGGGGCCCTAAGGCCCCCACCTGGCTCCGCGGGCAGGACTCGAACCTGCGACCAACCGGTTAACAGCCGGCCGCTCTACCAGCTGAGCTACCGCGGACCGACCGCACTAGGCACTATAGCAGGAGGCCCGGGGAAGCGTCAAGAAGAAGACCCCGGGAACCTCCTGGGGCCCGGCCCAGGCCTTAAACCACCCCACCCTGGCTTGCGCCAGGGTGGGGGCCCCGGAAAGGAAAAGCCCGATTGGCAACACCTGGGTGGAACTCGGGGAACGAAACCCGAGAAGCGGGCCAAGGCCTAAAGCTTCTTTAGAGCCTGGGTGAGCTGGGTGAGCACCTGTTGCGCATCCCCGTAGAGCATCCGGGTGTTGTCGGCGTAGAAGAGCTCGTTCTCCACCCCAGCAAAGCCCTTGCCCTGGCCCCGCTTGATGACGATGACGTTCTTGGCCTTGTCCACGTCCAGGATGGGCATGCCGTAAAGGGGGCTTCCCGGGCGGCGGGCGGCGGGGTTCACCACGTCGTTGGCCCCGATCACCACCGCCACGTCCACGGTGGGGAACTCGGGGTTGATCTCCTCGAGGTCCTTCAGCTTGTCGTAATCCACCCCTGCCTCCGCCAAAAGCACGTTCATGTGCCCGGGCATCCGCCCCGCCACCGGGTGGATGGCGAACTTCACCTCCACCCCTTTGCTCTCTAGGAGGTCCGAAAGCTCCTTCACCTTGTGCTGGGCCTGGGAGAGGGCCATGCCGTAACCGGGCACAAAGACCACCTTGCTGGCGTAGGCCAGCATCACGGCGGCGTCCTCCACGTCAATGGGCTTGAGGCTGCCCTTGACCTCCCCCGCCTCCTGCTCCACGCCAAAGCCGCCCACCAACACGTTCCACACGGAGCGGTTCATGGCCCGCGCCATGAGCACGGTGAGAAGGGTACCCGCCGCCCCCACCAGGGTTCCCGCCACCATCAAGGCCGGGTTCCCCACGGCAAAACCCTCAAAGCCCACGGCCATACCGGTGAAGGCGTTGTAGAAGGAGATGGCCACGGGCATATCCCCCCCGCCGATGGGCAGGGTCATGAGAATGCCGAAAAGCAGGGCCAGGAGGAAGAAGAGCACGATGCTGAGGGTGGGATCGTTCCAAAGCAGGGAGAAGCCCACCAGAACCGTGATGAGAAGCACCAGGGCGTTCACCACCTTCTGCCCGGGGAAAAGGATGGGCCGGCTTTTCATGATTCCCTGCAGCTTGGCGAAGGCGATGAGGCTTCCCGTGAAGGCCACGCTCCCGATGAGGCCGCCCAGGATGGCCAAGGCCATGAGGCCCGGGTTCTCAAAGGCTCCCTTTAGAAGCTCCACCGCAGCGATGGTGGCCGCCGCACCCCCACCCATGCCGTTGTAGATGGCCACCATCTGGGGCATGTCGGTCATGGCCACCTTGACCGCCGCCCACCAAGCCACCACCGAGCCCACCAAGAGGGCGATGAGCATGAGGCCAAAGTTGTGCATCCCCGGCCAGAAGAAGGTGGCCACCACCGCCAAGGCCATGCCCCACCCCGCCCACACTATGCCGCTTTTGGCGGTGGTGGGGTGGGCCATGCGCTTTAAGCCCACGATGAAGAGGATGGCCACCACAAAGTAGGCTGCTTGGATGAGATCCATTACTGACCACCCCCCTTGCCCGGCTTTTTCTCAAACATCTCCAGCATGCGCACCGTCACCGCATACCCCCCGGCGGCGTTGGCCGCCCCCAGGATCACCCCCAGGAAGCCAATGAGCTTTTCCAGGCCAGTCTCCGCATGCCCCAGGACCACCATGGCCCCCACCACCACCACCCCGTGGATGAAGTTGGACCCCGACATCAAGGGGGTGTGGAGGATCACCGGCACCCGGGTGATGAGCTCGTAACCCAAGAAGGCCGTGAGCACAAAAATGTATAGGGCAGACCAGAAGCCAAACTCCATCACGCACCTCCCACGAGGGCCTTGGTGGGCCCGTGCAGGATCTCGCCTTCCTTCATGAGAAGCGCCCCTTGGACGATCTCGTCCTCCCACTTGGGGGCGAACTCGCCCTTATCTATGAGCAGGCCCGAAAGATTGAGCAGGTTCTTGGCGTACATCTCCGAGGCGTGTACGGAAAGCTCGCTGGGGAGGTTCAAGGGGCCATAGATCCTAACCCCCCTCACCTCCACCACCTCTCCCGGCTGGGTGAGCACACAGTTACCCCCGCTTTCCGCGGCCAGGTCCACCACCACCGTGCCCGGCTTTAAGCGCTCCACCATGTCCTCGGTGAGGAGGATGGGGGCCCGGCGGCCCGGCACCTGGGCGGTGGTGATGATGGCGTCCATCCCCGCCACGTGTTCCCTAAGGGCCTCGTGCTGGATCCGCTTTTCCTCCTCGGTGAGTTCGCGAGCGTAACCCCCCTCCCCTTCGGCACTGATGGGCAGCTCAATGGGCTTGGCCCCCAAGGAAAGGGCCTGCTCCACCGCCGCCTTGCGCACGTCGTAGGCGAACACCTGGGCCCCCAGGCGCTTGGCGGTGGCGATGGCCATGAGCCCCGCCACCCCCACCCCCATGACCATCACCTTGGCGGGGCGGATGGTGCCCGCCGCGGTGGTCAGCATGGGGAAGAAGCGGGGGGAAAGCCTGGCGGCATGGATGGCTGCCAGATACCCCGCCACCGTGGCCTGGCTGGAAAGGGCGTCCATGCTCTGGGCCCGGGTGATGCGGGGAATGAGCTCCATGGCGATCACCGTGGCCTTTTTGGCGGCCAAAGCCTTCACCAGGTCCAGGTTTTTATGGGCCTGAACAAACCCCACCACAATGGCCCCAGGCTCCAAGGCGGCGATCAGATCCTCCGGTGGCGGCTGGACGGTGAAGAGGAGATTGGCGCCCTTTAGGAGCTCCCCTCGCTCCACCACCTCCGCCCCCGCCTCCTGGTAAGCGGCGTCAAGATGATAGGCGCCTTCCCCAGCGCCCTTTTCCACCCGTACCCTGGCCCCTCCCTTTACCAGACGGGCCACCACCTCGGGCACCAGGGCCACCCTTTTTTCCCCTGGGGCCCTTTCCTTGGGAACCGCTATGGTCACCATAGGACCTCCTTCCGGGCCAGTATACCAACGGCCTCCATGGGCATCTGTCCTGACCCTCGAGGCTGACCCACTGGTCAGAAGCAAGTCCTTATGGAAAAATGCCCCCATGCGGCCCTCGGGGCTCAAGATCGCCGCCGTACTGCTCTTGGGGATCTTCGCCATCAGCTTCGGGAGCATCCTGGTGCGCCTGGCCCTGGCGGCCTCCGGGGATAGAAGCCTGGCCTTCAGCCTGGTGATGAGCGCGGGGCGCATGGCGCTGGCGGCCCTCCTCCTCCTCCCCGCTTGGCGCAGCCCCTTAAAGAGCCCCGCTGGGCTTCCTTACGCCGTGGCCGCCGGAGCCTTTTTAGCCCTGCACTTCGCCCTCTGGATCACCTCCCTCTCCTACACCTCCGTGGCCGCCAGCACCGCCTTGGTCACCACCAACCCCATCTGGATCACCCTGTTCGCTCGGCTCTTCTTCCGGGAGACTCCTTCCGGCCTCACCCTTCTGGGAATCGGGGTAGCCCTTTTGGGAGGGCTTCTCATCGGCCTGGGGGATGCCCAAGGAGAGGGGGGTGCCAACCCCCTCCTGGGGGATTTCCTGGCCCTCTTGGGAGCGGTGGCCGCCTCCCTCTACCTCCTCCTGGGGCGGGAAGCGCAAAGGCGCGGCCTTTCCATTCTGGAATACATACGGGTCGCCTACTCCGCCGCCGCCCTTCTCCTCCTCCCCCTTCCCTATCTCTTCGGAGGTGAGTACGGGGGGTATCCGCCCGTGGTCTATGGCTACATCCTGCTCATGGCCCTTCTGCCGCAACTCGTGGGCCACACCAGCTTCAACTGGGCCACCCGGCACATCCCCCCGGTCCTGGTCACCCTGGCCATCCTCTTTGAGCCGGTGGGGGCAAGCCTTCTCGCCTTCCTCCTTTTCGGGGAGCTTCCTGGGGTGAAGGTGCTCTTGGGAGCCTTGGTCCTCCTCCTGGGGGTGGGGCTCGTGGTGGTGGGAGGGCGCCGGTGATCCCCATCGCCTTGGCCGCCCTCCTTTGGGGTCTGGGGGGAGCCCTGGCCGGGCGGTTCATGGGGGAGATCCCCCCTTCCGTCCTCATTCCCTTGCGCTTTCTCCTCAGCTTCCTCCTGCTCCTTCCCCTGGTGCTTCGCTTCCCCCCAGCCGCCACGGAGTGGCCCAGGCTCCTTCAGGTGGGCTTGGCCCTTTCCGGAGCCCAGGCCTTTTACTACCTGGCCATCCACGCCACCACCGTGGCCACGGGGATCTTCCTCCAGTACCTGGCCCCGGCCCTCCTCACCCTCTACGCCCTCCTAAGGAGGGAAAGGCTTCCCGGAAGGGCGCTTTTGGGCGTGGCCTTGGCCCTTTTGGGAGCCTATGTGCTGGTGGTGGGCCCGAAGGGATTCTTGGCCAGCCCCCTCGGGGTGGCCTACGGGCTTCTTTCTGCCCTTTCCTTCGCCCTTTACGCCCTCTTTTCCCACGGGCTTCGCATACCCCCCTTGGTGAGCCTGGGGGTGGCCACGGGGGTGGGAAGCCTCCTTTCCCTACCGGTGCTCCTCGCCCACCTGCCCCAGGTGCTGGCCCTGGGACCGGGGGACTGGGGAGCGGTGGGCTATCTGGTGGTCTTGGGCACGGTGGTGCCCTTTGGCCTTTTTCTCCTTGGGGTACGCACGGTGCCCGCCCGCAAGGCTACCCTCGTGGCCATGCTGGAGCCCGTGGCGGGGGCGCTTTTCGCCTGGCCCCTGGCGGGGGAGCCCCTCAGCCTCGAGGCCCTTCTGGGCGGCACCCTCATCCTCCTGGGGGTTGCCCTGAACCGGAGATGATATGGCAGCGCGGGTTTTTCTCCTCTTCACCTTAGGCTACTTTCTCTCCTACTTCTACCGGTCGGCCAATGCGGTGCTGGCCAAGGACCTGTCCCAGGACCTGGGACTGGGCCCGGCGGAGCTGGGCTTCATGACCAGCCTTTTCTACCTGGCCTTCGCCGCGGTGCAGCTACCCTTAGGAAGCCTCCTGGACCGGTATGGCCCCAGGACCATCACCCCGGCCCTCCTCCTGGTGGCTTCCCTGGGGAGCGTGGTCTTCGGGCTGGCGCAAAGCTTCCCCATTCTGGCCCTGGGCCGGGCCCTGATCGGGGTGGGGATGGCCGCGGCCCTCATGGGTTCCCTAAAGGCCTTTAGCCTGTGGTTTCCCCGGACCTACGCCACCATGTCCACCCTCCTGGTGGGCCTGGGGGCCACGGGGGGGCTTTTGGCAGCCACGCCCCTGGCCCTCATGAAAGAGGCCGTGGGCTGGCGCGGGGTTTTCCTCCTGGGAGCGGGGGTAGTGGTGCTGGTTGCCTTTCTCATCGCCCTTGGGGTGCGGAACACCCCTCCTGGGGTTCCCTGGCCCAGGGGCGGAGGAAGCGGGGGGCTAAGGGAGGTCTTGGGTAACCCCAGGCTCCTGCGGGTGGCCTTTTTAGCCTTGGCCTTTGCGGGAAGCTTCCTGGCCTTGCAAACCCTCTGGGCCGGGGCCTACGCCTACGCGCTGGGCCTCGAGGCGGTGAAGGTGGGGAACCTCCTCCTCCTCTACTCGGGGGGTGCGGTCCTGGGCTTCTTGGTGTCCGGCTACCTGGCCGACCGCCTGGGCACCCCCAAGGTGCTGGTAGGCGCGGCCTTTCTCTTCGCCCTGGGCCTCCTCCTCGCCCTCTTTAAACTTCTGGCCCTCGCCTACCCCGTCATGGGGTTCTTCGGAGCCTTCAACATCCTCACCCTGACCCAGGCCCGGGAGCTGGTACCCCCTCACCTGGTGGGCCGGGGCACCACCTTGGTGAACCTCTTTGGCATCGGGGGGACCTTCCTCCTGCAGTGGGGGGTGGGGGTGGCGGTGGGGACCATGGGATACGGCCTCGCCTTTGCCGGCCTTCTTGGCCTTCTCCTCCTCGCCCTTTTCCTCTACCGGCCCCTTCTCCGTCCAAGGGCCTCTGGGTGAAACAGCATGTCTTGTTTCTCCCGGACTCTATCCGGCCAGCCGGGACGTTCTGGGGGAAGAGGGTCGGGCAAAAGGGGGGGGCGCTCCCGGGTCCCCAAAAAAAGCCAGGGGTGGGAGAGCAGTTGGGCCTTACCCCCTGGGCGGTAGACGGCAAGCCTCCGCCGGTTCACCCAAACGTAGGCTTGTTGCCGGCTTACCCCCAGGTCCCGGGCCACCTCCTCTATGGGTTTCAGGTCCTCATACCGCAGCAAGGCCAAGCCCAAAATGGTTTCCAAGCGATCCACCAGGGCCTCCCCTAGCACGCAGGCCAGGGGTTGCCAGTCCCCCTCGTCCAAAGCCTTGAGCAAAGCCTCGGCATCGGGAGGAGGGAATCCCCGGTGGAAGCCCCTGTCAGCCCTCTCCAATGCCTGATAGTAGGTCTGCCTTTCCTCCTCCGCCAAGCCTTTTATGGCGATGGGGGGGAGTCCTTTCCACAAGGCCATATAGTTGAGGACCAGACGGCCTACCCGGCCATTCCCATCCCGATAGGGATGAATGGCCTCAAAGAGGACATGGGCCTTGGCTAGGGCCTCGAGGGGCTCCCGCTCCTCTAGAAGCCTCGGGGCCAGCCGAACAAACGCCTTGAGGTAATCGGCGGCCTCCAAGGGAGGCTTTACCTTGGCTCCCTGGATGATACGGTCAACCCCATCCGCAGGCCTTCCCCGCCAGGCTTCCCCTGAGGTATCGCGAAATAGCTGGCCATGGATATTGTTGATAAAAGCCACATCCAAACGGAAGATGCCCTCCTTGACATCCTGCAGGGCCTGCTCGTAGACAAACTGCGCCGTGCGGAAGTAGTTTAGGACCTCTACCGAGGCCCTTCCACCTCGTACAACCTCCTCGAGCTCAGCTTCGGAAGCGAAGTACCCTTCTATCGCTAGGGAATGGCGTGTATCCTCTTGAAGCATGTAAAGCCACTCGCGGTTGGCCACCTGCACCAAGGCCAGATCCCATCCCCCCAGGCGCCGAAGTAGATGCCAGCGCTCTTCCACCCAGCGGCGATATTTGTTATATGGTCCCACGGGCCTTATAGGCATTCGTTGCGATTATAAGCCTACTGTTTCCCTGTTAGCAACTTCGCAAACACTAGGCAAAACTAACACTTTTGCGTTAAACTCCCTCCATGCTAGCCCAGGTGCGCAGCTACACCCTCTTCGGCCTGGACGCGGTTCCCGTCACCGTGGAGGTGGATGTTAGCCCCGGGCTTCCCAGCTACGCCCTGGTGGGGTTGCCGGACAAGGCGGTGGAGGAGAGCCGGGAGAGGGTCCGGGCGGCCCTCAAAAACTCTGGCTTCCCCTACCCCCAGGCCCGGGTGGTGGTGAACCTGGCCCCGGCGGAGCTGCGCAAGGAGGGGAGCCACTTTGACCTGCCCATCGCCTTGGGGCTTCTGGCCGCCCAGGGGGTGGTGCCTTTGGAAAGCCTCTCGGGCCTGGCGGTGGCGGGGGAGCTGGGCCTGGACGGGTCCTTGCGCCCGGTGCCCGGGGCGGTGAACCTGGCGTTGGGGGCCTTGGGGGAAGGGAAAAAACTCCTTCTCCCTTGGGAAAGCGCCAAGGAGGCCGCCTTGGTGGAGGGGGTGGAGGTCTACGGGGCGGAAAGCCTCCTCCAGGCGGTGGCCTACCTAAGGGGGGAGGAGGACCCAAAGAGGGCGGAGCCCGAGGACCCCGTGGCCGCCTTAGAGGTTTTGGACCTGCGGGACGTGAAGGGCCAGGCCAAGGCCAAAAGGGCCCTGGAGATCGCCGCCGCCGGTTACCACCACCTCCTCATGGTGGGAAGCCCGGGCTCGGGGAAGACCATGCTGGCCAGGCGCCTTCCCTTTCTGCTTCCCCCTTTGGGCCAGGAGGCCGCCCTCGAGGTGAGCCGCATCCACTCCGCCGCCGGGCAGGTCCTCAAGGGCCTGGTGCGCACGCCCCCCTTCCGCGCCCCCCACCACACGGTGAGCTACGCCGGCCTCATCGGGGGCGGGGCCATTCCCAAGCCAGGGGAGGTTTCCCTGGCCCACCGGGGGGTGCTTTTCCTGGATGAGTTCCCCGAGTTTTCCCGGGACGCCCTGGAGGCCCTACGCCAGCCCCTGGAGGACGGGGTGGTGACCGTTTCCCGGGCCAAGGCCAGCCTCACCTTCCCCGCCCGCTTCCTCCTGGTGGCGGCCATGAACCCCTGCCCCTGCGGCTGGTATGGGGATCCGGAAAGGGCCTGCACCTGCACCCCGGCTAGCCGCCAGCGTTACGTGGGAAAGATTTCTGGGCCCCTTTTGGACCGCTTCGACCTGGTGGTGGAGGTGCCCCGCCTGACCCCAGCGGAGCTGGCCCGGGCCCCCGAGGGGGAAAGCACCGAGGCGGTAAGGAAACGGGTCCTAAGGGCCCGGGAGAGGATGCTCTCCCGCCAAGGCCGGCCCAACGGGGAGCTTGCGGGAAGGGCTTTGCGGGAGCACGTGCGCCTGGGCCAGGGGGCGGAAAGCCTTCTGCAGGCGGCGGCCAAGCGGATGCTCCTTTCCGCCAGGAGCTACGACCGCCTCCTCCGGGTGGCCCGCACCATCGCCGACCTGCAAGGGGCGGACGGCGTGGAGGAAGGCCACGTGGCCGAGGCCTTGGCCTACCGCAAAACCCTTTAGCCCGCCTGGCCCGCCAGCCAGGGGATCAGGGCCTCCGCCGCCTCGAGGTTGGTGGCCAAGGGCACCCCGTGCACGTTGCACACCCGCATGAGGGCCTGCACATCGGGCTCGTGGGGCTTGGGGGTGAGGGGGTCTTGGAAGAAGAGCACGCAGAGCACCTTTCCCTCCGCCACCTTTGCCCCGATCTGCATGTCCCCTCCCAAGGGGCCGGAAAGGACCCTTTCCACCCGTAGCCCGGTGGCCTCCCCTATGCGCCTTCCCGTGGTGCCCGTGGCCAGGAGGGGAAAGCGGGCAAGGAGCTCCCGGTGCCTTTGGCAGAAGGCCACCATATCGTCCTTTTTGGCATCGTGGGCGATGAGGGCCAAGGCCTTCATGGGGCCATTGTATGCTCCTTTCCATGGAAGCCCTCACCTTCAAGGAGGCGCAAAGGCAGGTGGACGCCTGGATTGGGCAGTTTCAGGAGGGCTACTTCCCTCCCCTCCTCATGCTGGCCCGCCTCACGGAGGAGCTCGGGGAGGTGGCCCGGGTTCTGGCCCATCGCCACGGGAAAAAGCCCAAGCCGGGGGAGGAGGAAGGGGATCTGGCCATGGAGCTCGCCGACCTCCTCTTCGTCCTCATCTCCCTGGCCAACCGGGAAGGGATTGACCTGGAGGAAGCCTTCCTCAAGGCCATGGCCAAGTATCGGGAGCGGGACGGAAAGCGCTGGACGCAAAAGGGCTAGAGGCCGTAAAGGGCCCGGTACTTGGCCTCCAGGTAGGCCAGGAAGGGCCCTGCGCTGGGAGGTGCACCGGTCACCCGCTCCACCAGGTCCTTGGGCCGAAAGCGGCTTCCCTCGGCATGGATCTCCTTCCGGGTCCAGTCCAAGAAGGTGCGGAACTCTCCCCGGCGGAACTGGGCCTCGAGGTCCCCAAGCTCCTCCTTTGCCTTCTGGAAGAACTGGGCGGCGTAGAGGTTACCCAGGGTATAGGTGGGGAAGTAGCCGAAAAGCCCCCCAGACCAGTGCACGTCCTGCATCACCCCGTCCTTGTAGTCCTTGGGGGCCACCCCCAGGTACGCCCGGTACCGCTCCGCCCAGGCCCCGGGGAGGTCCTCTAGGGCAAGCTCGCCCCGGAAGAGGGAAAGCTCCAGCTCCAGCCGCACCAGGATGTGGAGGTTATAGGTGACCTCGTCCGCCTCCACCCGGATGAGGGAGGGCTCCACGGCGTTGATGGCCCGGTGGAAATCCTCCAGGGCCACGCCCTGTAGGCTTGGGAAAACCTCCTGGGCCCGGGGGAAGAACCGCTCCCAAAAGCCCAAGGACCGGCCCACCAGGTTCTCCCAGGTGCGGCTTTGCGACTCGTGAACCCCCAAGGAGACCGCCTCCCCCCTTGGGGTCCCCCAGTGCTCCTTGGGCAAGCCCTGCTCGTAGAGGGCGTGGCCCATCTCGTGCAGGGTGCCGAAGATGCCGGCGTTGAAGAAGTCCTCAAAGTAGCGGGTGGTGATGCGCACATCCCCGGGGCCGATGGAGATCTCAAAGGGGTGGGCGGTGGGGTCCAGGCGGCCCGCCTCCAGGTCATAGCCGCAGGCGGCCAGGAGCTCGAGGGCAAAGGCCCTCTGGGCCTCCTTGGGATAGTGCCGGTGAAGGATGCCCGTATCGGGCCTACTGCCACTTCCCAAAATGCGGTCCAGAAGCCCCTGAAGCCCTGCCCTAAGCCCAGCAAAAAGCCCCTCCAACTCCCGGGCCCGCATCCCCGGCTCATACCCGTCTAAAAGGGCATCGTACACCTCCCCATAGGGCGCATCCCCTGGGGCGAGGGGAAGGCCATAGAGGATCTCCGCCTTCTCCTTGGTGAGGGCAAACACCCGGCGCAAATAGGGTAAAAACCCCTGCCAGTCGTTCCTGGGCCGGGCCTCCTCCCAGTAGCTTTCCGCCTCGCTTTGCGCCAGGGCCAGCTCCACCGCTAGCCTTTCGGGGATGGCCCGGGCGCGCTCGTAGGCCTGCCGCCACTCCCTTACGTTCACCGCGGCATCGGAATGGGGGTCCTGCACCAGGGGAGAACCCTCCACCGCCGCAAGCCAGTCCCCGATCCGGGGGTCGGTGGCCCGCCCGTGGAGGAGCCGAGCCAAGGCCGCCATCTGCCTCGCCCGGTGTTCATGCCCCTTCTTGGGGATCATGGTGCGCTGGTCCCAAGCCGCCAGGGCCCCCAAGGAGGCCAGGTAGGCGGTTTCCCTTTGAAACTCCAAAAGCTCCCGATAAGCGGTTTCCGGCGTCACGGAAGCATCATACCCCCCATGGTGTTAAAGGCCCGTGAAACCCCGGTGGAACCCAGGCCTGGCCCTCATAGTAAAGCCTTGCTTATTTGTGGGGGCGGTATGTTAAGATAAACTTATGATGAGGTTAGCCCTGACCCTGGGAATAGGATTTCTGGCCGTATGGCTCTTCGCCCTTGGCGGGGCCTGGTCCTTGCTGGGGGTGCTCCTCTTCTTCCTCCTGGCCCTGCTCTTGGACGATGCCGACCAGCCCCGCAAGCCCGAAGACCTCCCCGGCCAGGCCTGAAGGAAGCGGCGCCCTTAGCCCGGGGTCTGGGTTCCGGCTTTACAATGCCTCCATGTGGCTCCTTTTTTCCCTGCTCCTTGGTCTGGTGGTGGGCTCCTTCCTGAACGTGGTCATCCACCGACTGCCCAAGGGGGAGTCCATCGTCTTCCCACCCTCCCATTGCCCCGCCTGCGGGCACCGCCTGGCCCCCAAGGACTTGGTCCCCGTGCTCTCCTACCTGGCCCTTAGGGGGCGGTGCCGTTACTGCTCAAGCCCCATAAGCCCCCGCTACCCCCTGGTGGAGGCCCTCACGGGCCTCCTCTTTGCCCTGGCCGCCTTCTTCTACCCCCCCTCGCCCCAGGCCTTCTTGACCTTTGCCTTCCTGGCCCTTCTGGTGGCCCTTTCCTTCATAGACCTGGACACCTATGAGCTTCCCGATAGCCTCACCTATGGCCTCCTCTTCCTGGGTCTCCTCTCTGCCTACCTCCTCTCCTTTCCCCGCCCCTTTTCCCAAGCCTTGGATGGAAGCCTCCTCGCCGCTGGAGTATTGGGGTTGGTGGCGGGGTACGGGGCCTTTTTCCTGAGGCGTTTCCGGGAAGGAAAGGCCGAGGTCCCCGTGGGGCCCCATCAGGTGCACATGGCCGCCCTTTTTGGCGCCCTCTTGGGCCCCGGGATGGGCATGGCCCTGGCCTTCCTCACCTGGGCCCTTTCGGGGCGTACGGGAAGGCCTGTGGTACTTCCCGACCGGATCACCCTTCCCCTTCTACCCCTGGCCTGGATCCTAGCCCCTTACCTGGGGGCCGACCCTCTTAGCCCCTTGAAAGGCTCCCTTTTGAGCGCAGGAGGGCTGGCGCTGGCAGGGGGGCTTTACTGGGCTTTTAGACCCCAAGAGGCTCAAAAGGAGGGAGAAGAGGAACAGGAGGAACCCGTGGCCATGGGCTATGGGGATGTGAAGCTCCTGGGGGCCCTTGGGGCCTGGCTTGGGCCCTATAGCCTGCTGGCCCTGTTCCTGGGGGTGCTGGCCGGGGCCTTCTTTGGCCTCACCCTCCGGCAACGGAAAATCCCCTTCGGCCCTTACCTGGCCCTAGGGGGCATAGTGGCCTTCTTCTTCGGGGAGGCCTTGTGGCGGGCCTATCTGGCCTGGCTGGGGCTATAGTTAGGAGGATGTCCTTAGACCTCTTTCCCATCCTGGCGCAAAGGCGGAGCGTGCGCCGGTTTAAGCCCTTGCCCATCCCAGAAGAAGACCTGGAAAAGCTCCTCTTCGCCCTGCAACGGGCCCCCACCGACGCCAGCGCCCAGCTCTATAGCGCCATCCGGATCACGGACCCCGGGCTCAGGGAAAGGGTGGCCCAGCTTTCCGGAAACCAGGAGCACATCCGCCAGGCAGCGGAGTTCTTCGTTTTCCTGGCGGACATCCATCGCTTGGAAAGGCTTCTCGCCCACCGGGGAGAAAGGATGGCCCTCTGGCCCAAAACTGCCCTACACTTTGCCCTTTTGGACGCTGGGCTCGCCGCCGCCTACCTGGCCCTCACCGCCGAGGCCTTGGGTTACGGGGTCTGCTTCATTGGGGGGGTGCTGAACGGGGTGGAGGAGCTTTTGGACCTCCTGGGGCTTCCCCCGGGGGTCATCCCCGCGGTGGGCCTGGCGGTGGGGGTGCCGGACGAGGCAGGCCCCCCCAGGCCCAGGTTGCCAAGGGGCCTGGTGGTGCACGAGAACCGGTACCGCTCCTATGGGCCCCAGGACCTCGAGGCCGCCTTCCAGGCCATGGCCCCCTATAGCCGGGTGGGGGACTGGGGAAGGGTCCTAAGGCGCTACTTCGCCCAGGGAGGCACGATGGAGGAACGGGAAAGGCCCTATGGCCGGGCCCTGGCCCGCCAGGGCCTGGACCCCGACCTTCCCCCCGGTACCCCCTTCTATTCCCTGGGCGCCCTTCTGGGGGAGGCTTTGGAGGAAGCCCGGGCCGTCCTCTTCCGCAAGGGGGAGGCCTGGCTGGAGCGGGAAACCGAAGCCTTCCGGGGGGAAGGAGGCCCCGGGGAAGCCCTCGTAACCGCCCTAAAGAAGGCCCGGGGGGAGGTGAAGGACTGGCCTTAGGAAGGCTATTTCCTGGCCTCCTGCGCCACCCGCCGGGCACCCCGGTAGGCCTTCCGGTAGAAGGGGGCCTCGAGGCTCTCGATCACCACCCGGCTCCCGTAGCTGCTGGCGTGGGCGAAAACCCCCCGGCCCAGGTAGATGCCCACGTGGTCAATATCCCTGCCGCCAAAGCTAAAGAAGACCAGGTCCCCTGGGCGCAGGGTATCGGCGGGGGGCAGGGCGCGGTACTGCTCCCGGGAGGTTCGGGGCAGAGCCACGCCCAGCTCGGCGAACACCTGGGCCACGAAGGCGGAGCAGTCCAAGGCGGTGGGGGAGTTGGCCCCGTATTTGTAGGGAAGGCCCAGGTAGCGGAGGACCACCTTGAGGAGGGGACTTTCGGGATCGTAGTCCTCGGAAGGAAGGGATTCTTCTGGGCCAGGGGTGGGGCCTCGAGGGGGAGGCGCTGGGGCGCCGTTTTCCCTGGGCTCAGCCGGATAGCCCCCTTGGGGTTGGCCCTCCGCCTCCTTTCCCCCCTGGTCCTGGGGAGCCGGGATCCTTAGCACCTGGCCCACCTTGAGGCTCGAGGCGGCCAGGCCGTTTAAGGCCATGAGGGCCTCCACCGTGGTCCCGTAGCGTCGGGCCAGGGAGAAAAGGGTGTCCCCAGGGGCCACCACATGGGTCCCCTCCGCCTTCCCGGGAATCTTGAGCACCTGGCCGGGCTGGATCAAGAAGTTCTCCAGACCGTTCAGGCGCATGAGCTCCTCCACCGTGGTGCCATAGCGGCGAGCGATGGAGAAAAGGGTGTCCCCAGGGGCGACGGTGTGGGACAAGGTGGCCCCTTGGGGATTAACCTGGCCTAGGGTCCAGGCCAAAAGGACCGCCAGGGCAAAGGCCCGCATGGGTTTCATTTTACGCCCGGCCCCCCTTGGCCCAGGGCAAAAGGGTGTGTTACAATCCCGGAAGGCGGGGGCCGTTAGCTCAACTGGCAGAGCACCGGTCTCCAAAACCGGGGGTTGGAGGTTCGAGTCCTTCACGGCCCGCCAGGATGGCCCTTCGGGGCCCTTTTTTAATCCCGATAGGCGGGAAGCGGATATGCCTGAGTACCAGGTGCTCATCGTAGGGGCGGGCTTTGCCGGTAGCGAGGCCGCCTTCCGCTTGGCGCAAATGGGGGTGCGGGTGGGCCTCCTCACCCAGAGCCTGGACTCGGTGATGATGCCCTTCCTGCCCCCAAAGCCCCCTTTCCCGGAAGGAAGCCTCCTGGCCCGGGCCTACGACCCTGCCGATTCCCGGCTTTGGGCCTTCCACGCCCGGGCCAAGTACCTCCTGGAAAACCAACCCAACCTGCACCTTTTCCAGGCCACCGCCACGGAGCTTCTTCTGGAAGGGAAGAGGGTGGTGGGGGTGGGTACGTGGGAAGGCCCCCCGGCCCGGGCCTCCCGCGTGGTGCTGGCGGTGGGGAGCTTTCTCGGAGCCAGGCTTTGGTTGGGCGAGGCGGTGGAGGAGGCGGGCCGGCTTTCCGAGGCCAGCTACCCGGACCTCTTCCTCCACCTTCAGGCCCTGGGCTTCCGCTTCCTAAAGCGGGAGAGGGCGGTGCCGGAAGCCCCCGGGACCCCGGGCTATACCGTGAGCTACCACGCCTTCCACCCGGAGGAGTGGGAGGAGGAAACCTTCCGCCTAGTCAGGCTGGAAGGGCTTTATGCGGTGGGCCTTTGCGTGCGGGAGGGGGAGTATGCCCTCATGAGCCAAGAAGGCCTGCGCCTGGCGGAGCACCTTCTCCATGAGCTTGGGTAGGGGTTTCTCCCCCGGGTCCACAAGCTGTTCCCTTCGGCAAGCAGCCCCTTCCCAGGGGGCCACGTGCACCTCCACCCGGAGCCTGCGGTGGGTGAGGGCGTGGCGCACCTCCCCGGCGAAACGGGGCTCCACCCCAAAGGCCCTGGCCCTTGCCGGAAGGTCTTCAGGGGGCATGAGGGGCACCCCGTAGAGCCCGGCGAAACGCCCTTCCAGCTTCTCCAGATAGACCCCTTCCCTGCCCCAGAGGACCAGGGCCGCCAGGGCTTCCTCCCGCACCTTCCGCTTCCTGGCCCCCGGGTAACGCCCTGGGTCCGCCCGCCCTTGGCAAAAGGCGGCGACGGGGCAACGGGAGCAAAGGGGCCTCCGGGGCAGGCACACCGTGGCCCCCAGGTCCATGAGGGCCTGGTTCCACTCGCCTGGGGCTTCCCCCGGGGGCATGAGGTCCTGGGCTAGGCGCCAAAGGCGCTGGGGAGAAGGGTTCTCCCAGGCGAGAAGCCGGGAAAGGACCCGCCTCACGTTCCCGTCCACCGCCGCCACCCTTTCCCCAAAGGCCAGAGAGGCCACCGCCGCCGCCGTGTACGGGCCAAGGCCGGGAAGCCCAAGAAGCTCGGCATAGCCTTGGGGCAGGGCCTCCACCTCCTGGGCCAGGCGGTGGAGGTGAAGGGCCCGGCGGTAGTAGCCCGCCCCCTGCCAGGCCTTCAGCACCTCCTCCAAGGGGGCCTCCCGCAAGGCCTTCAGGCTGGGGAAACGGGCCAGGAAGCGATGGTAGTAAGGGATGGCCTGGGCGGTCCGGGTCTGCTGCAGGAGCACCTCGGCCACCAGGATGCGGTAGGGGTCCTTCTCCCCCCTCCAGGGAAGGAGGCGGGGGTTTTCCCGATACCAGCCAAGGAGCGCTTCCTGTAGCCCTTTCATGGGCCTACGGGGTGCCGAAAAGCCTCCGGTGCTCCACCATAAGGCACCGGTCGGCCACCACGGGGATCCCGGCCTCCTTCAGGGCCTCTTCAAAGCCCGGGTGGCGGATGCCAGACTGCAACCACACCAGGCCGGGCCTCAGGGCCAAGACCTCGGGCAGGTGGGCCAAAAGGGCCTCCGGAGGGCGAAAGACGTCCAAGATGTCCACGGGTTCGGAAATCTCCTCTAGGCTCGCCACCACCCGCACCCCGAAAAGCTCCATCCCGGCGAAACGGGGGTTAACCGGCAGGATGCGGTAACCCTTCTCCCAAAGGTATTCGGGCACGTAGTGGGCGGGGCGGGAAGGGTCCTTATGGGCCCCCAACACGGCAATGGTCCGGGCCCTTTCCAGATAGGTCTGGAGCTCTAGGTCGGTCATGGCCGGTAGTCCAAGGGCCTCAGGTAAAACTCCCCGATGGCGGTGGAGGAAAGGAGGGCCACGGTGGGCAGGGCCCGCTTCCAATGGGTGCGGTTCACCCGCTCCTTGACCCGGGCTATCTCCTCCTGGGTGTAGCCCAGGCTCTCTATATAGGCGTCGGGGTAGCCCTTCAGGTAGTGCTCCAGGATGACATCCGCCCGCAGGTAGCGCACCCCCAGGTCCCCCTCGTCCGTCTGCCCCGGGATGAGGTCAGCGGTGGGCACCTTCTCCACCACCGCCTGGGGCACCCCCAAGTAACGGGCCAGGCCCCAGACCTGGGTCTTGTACAGGTCCCCCAAGGGGTTTACCGGGGGGGTGTCGTCCCCGTGCCAGGTGAAGTAGCCGAAAAGCCTCTCCGTCTTGTTGCCCGTGCCCAAGGGCAGGGCCTCGTAGGCCTGGGATTTGTCAAAGAGGACCATCATCCGGGCCCGGGCCATCAGGTTGCCCTTGCGGTGGGGGGTGAGGTCCGGGGTTTGCGCAGCGTAGCCCTCCACCATGGGGGTGATGTCCACCTCCTCTAGCTCCACCCCGAAGGTCTCCGCCACCAGATAGGCGTGCTCCCGGGAAAGGGGGCTGGAGTCCCGGTGGGGGAGGAAAAGGGCGTGGACCCGTTTCGGCCCCAGGGCTCGCACCGCCAGGGCCAAGGTGGTGGCGGAGTCCACCCCCCCGGATACCGCCACAATGGCCCTCTCGTAGCCCCGCCAGGAAAGCTCCTCCTGGACAAAGCGGGTAAGGAAGTCCGCCACCAGGGGCCAGTGGAGCTCCAGGCTTTCCTGGATCTTGGGAGCTTGGAGGATTTTCATCTCCCCTCCTTTCCCAAAACCCTCTCCAGGTCGGGGAGGAGAAGGGGCAAGGCGGCCTCGAGGTCGGAAAGCAGAGGGCTATCGTAGCGCACCGGGGGGATCCGCTCCCGGTCCAGGTCCAAGAGCAGGGCCGCCTCCTCAAACAGGGGGGCCTCGGCCAGAACGCGCCCTTCCGGCCCCACCGCCAGGCTTCCCCCGCTCATCCCCTTCCCCCCCTCAAACCCCACCAGACTGGAAAGGATCACGTAAAGGCCGTGCTCCGCCGCCACCGCCCGGGCCAGGGTGCGCCAGCGCTCCACGTTCTCGGGCCTTTCCCCGTGGAAGCCTCTGGCGGGGCTGGCTGCGGGCACATAGACCACCTCCGCCCCGTCCAAGGCGGCGATGGCCGAGGTGAGGGAATGCCAGAAGTCCTCGCAGATGAGGATGGCCGCCCGGCCAAAACGGGTGTTAAAGGCCTCCACCCGCCTCCCCCGGGCCAGGTAGCGCTCCTCGTCAAAGACCCCGTAGGTGGGCAGGAAAACCTTGCGGTGCACGTGGACAATGCGGTGGGGAAGTTCCAGGTAGGCGGCGCTGTTGTAATAGGCTCCCTCATCCCGCTCGTAAAAGCCCACCACCACGTCCAAAAGCCCCTCCCAACCCACCTCCTTGTGCACCTGGGAGAGGAGTTCCAAAAGCTCGTACCGGGTAAGGGCCAGCTCCCTCACCCCCCCTTGCAGGAAATACCCGGTCAAGGCCGCCTCGGGTAGGACCACCACCCCCGGGGCGTGAGGACGAAGAACCCTAAGGTGCGCCGCCAAGCGGGTTAGGTTCTCCCTGATCCTGGCCTTTTCCGGGCGAAACTGGAGGATGGCATGCCGGACCACGGTTCCTAGCCTACACCCCCATGCGGGGCCCTACTGGGCTCCAGGTAAAGCCTGGGGTCCGCCTCGGGGAAGGGATTGTCCTGCTCCTCCAAGGCCCCAAGCTCCTCGGGGGAGACGCCTTTGAGAAGGTTGAAAAAGGCTTCGGCATGCCCTTGGTAGCGCTCCTTGGCGTACTCCACCGCCTGGGCGGTGTCCACCAGGAAGGGCCAGTCGGAGGCCTCGAGGAGCAAAAGCTCCCGCATGGCCTGCTGGAGCACCCTAAAGGGCAGGTTGCCCTGGCGCACCGCCTCCCGCATGGCCCCTTCCGCCCGGTATACCGTGCGCCAGTAGTCCCAGGTGGCCTCGTTGAGCCAGACCCTATGGTCCCCGCCCCGGCCCCAGGAACCCTCGGGCAAAGCCGTGCGCACCGCCTTACCCTGGACCGCCTCCTTCGCCGTGACCGCCTGGACCCCTCTCCTTTGGGCCAGAAGCCGCAACACCTCCTCCAACCAGGCCACCCCCTCGTACCACCAGTGGCCAAAGAGCTCGGCATCGTAGGGAGCCAGGATAACCCCGTCCGGATGCTCCCGGCCCAGGCGCTCCACCAGGCCCACGAAGTGAAGGGCGTGTTCCTTCACCTTGAGAAAGGCCGCCTCGGGTTCGTAGGGCGCCTTGGCGGAAAGGTCGGCCTGGCGGTGGGTAACCCGCCAGTGGTGGAGGCCAGAAACCGGGTCCTTGCGGTGAAACTCCCGGTAAAGCCCCTCCCCGGGATAGCCATAGTCCGCGCTCCACACCTGCAAGGAGGTTTCCAGGTTGCGGGCCAAGACCCTCAGGCCCGACTCCAGCTCGTGGACGTAGTAGGTGGCCTCGGCGCTTTCCACCGGGCCCAAGGAGGCTTCCCCATAAGGGGAAAGGGGCCTCCCCCCTTGGACCAGGTGGGCGTCCACGAAGGTGTAGCGGATCCCGGCCCGCATGAGAAGCTCATCCACCCCCGGCCTAAAACCCTCTGGGGCCCCTTCCACGGGGGGCTTCCAGTAGCCCTTCGGCCGGTAGGCCATCTCCGGAAGCCAGAAGCCCGTGGGGTCCTTGGCAAAGTGGCGGCGGTAGGTGGCCACCCCCGTCTTGATCTGGGCCCAAAGGGCCTCGTCGTAGCCCAGAAGGGGGGAGTAGCCATGGGTGGCATTGGAGGTGAGAAGCTCCACCTGGCCCCGGTCCTGGGTCCTGCGGAAAGCGGAAAGGAGATCCCCTCTTAGATGATGGAAATGGTCCAGGGTAAGCTCCCAGAAGGCCACCTGGTGGCGGGCGCTGGCCTCGAGGTCCGTCCCTTGGTAGCGCAGGTAGTCACCCTGGGCCCGCTCCAGCCGGTCCTTGGCGTAGGCCCAAAAGCCTTCCCTCACCTTGGCGTCCCCCAGCTGCTCCGCCAAGATGGGGGTGATCCCCAGGGTAAAGCGGGCCTCCACCCCTTCCTGATGAAGCCGCTCCAAGGACCTAAGGAGGGGCAGATAGGTTTCCGCCATGGCCTCGTAAAGGGTTTCCTCCCCGAAGGGCCACATCCCATGGGAGCGCACATAGGGTAGGTGGGCGTGGAGGACCAGGGCAAAGCGTGCCATGGGTCTAGCGTACCACGGTGCCTTCCCCGGCCAGGGCCCGCCTTATGGGGTTTTCCACCCGGGCATCGGCAAAAACCACCCGCCTCACCCCGCCCTTCACCGCCTCCACCGCCCCCATCACCTTCCGCTTCATGCGGCCTTGGGCCAAGGAAAGGTACTCGGGGTCCTCCACCCTGTCCACGGGGATCTCCCGTACCAGGCTGGCCTCGTCGGGGTAATGGGCGAGAAGGCCCGGCACGTTGGAAAGGTAAACCAAGGCCTCCGCCCCATAAAGGGTGGCCAGGAGGGCCGCCACCTGGTCCCCGTCGGTGTTGATGGCCTCCCCCTCGTAGCTGATGGCGGGAGGGGTGATCACCGGCAAGTACCCTGCGCCCAAAAGGAGGTCCAAAAGGGCCCGGTTCACCTGCTCCACCGTGCCCGTGTAGTCCCCCCGGTGGATCTTGACCTTGCCGTCTTCCACGTACTTCACCGCGGTCTTGCGGCGGCCTTGGAGAAGCCTCCCATCCAGCCCGGAAAGCCCCAGGGCGTTGGCCCCGTCCCGCTGGAGAAGCTCCACCAGGCGCTTGTTCACCAGGCCGCAGTAGACCATCTCAAAGATCTCCAAGGTCCTGCGGTCGGTGAGGCGGCTCACCTGCCCCCCGGGGTGGGTGAGGAAGCGGGGGGGATGGCCCAAGGCCTCCGCCACCTTGTTGGTTTCGGCGCTTCCCCCATGGACCAGAAGAAGCCTCACCCCCTCCTTCCACAAGGAGGCGGCATCCTTGGCCACCGCCTCGTAGTTGATGCCCTCAGCGCCTCCCACCTTGACCACGATCACAAAAACCCCTCCCTTAGGCGTCCCCGTCAGACCCGAGGTTCCTTGACACGCAACCTGGCCTAGCGCTCTTCCCTATCCCCACCCAAGAGGGCACAAACCCATCCACGGTTACCTCCCCCATCCTGGCCTTCAGGGATGCAGGCCGGGAAACTCCAGACCCAGGGTCTCGGGCCAGCCCATGCGGATGTTGAGGGCCTGGAGAGCATGGCCGGCGGTGCCCTTCACCAGGTTGTCGATGGCGGTCATCACCACCAGCCGCCCCGTGTCCTCCTCCAGCTCAAAGCCGATGTCCGCATAGTTGGTGCCCTGGACGAAGCGGGGGTCGGGGTAGCGGTGGATGCCCTTTTTCTGCTTGACGATACGGACAAAAGGCTCTCCCCCATAGGCCTCCCGGTAGGCCTGCCAGACATCCCGCTCGCTCCAGCCGTCCTGCAAAAAGGCCTGGGCGGTCATGAGGATGCCCCGCACCCGGTCGGTGGCGATGGCGGTGAGGTGGACCTCCGGCTTTCCCGGGAGGTTTTCCACCACCTCGGCGGTGTGGCGGTGGCCCGTGGGCTTGTAGACCCTAAGGGAACCGGAACGCTCGGGGTGGTGGCTGGCGGGGCTGGGCTCGGCCCCCGCCGCCGAGGTGGAGATGAGAAGGGTGACGAAGATGGGTGCGGGCTTCAGCACCCCACCCCTAAGGAGGGGGTAAAGGCCCAGGAGGGTGGCGGTGGCGTTGCACCCCGCCCCCGCCATCCAGTCCGCCTCCCGCAGGCGGTCCCGGTAGAGCTCAGGGATGGCGTAGACGAAGCGGCCCAGAAGCTCGGGCCGGGGGTGCTCCCCGTAGTACTTGCGGTATAGGTCCAGGTTCTTGAGGCGGAAATCCGCGGAAAGGTCTATGAGGATGGGGGCTAGATCCGCATAGCGGTCAAACTCCTGGGCGAAAACCCCGTGGGGCAGGGAGAGGACCAGGATGTCGGCGGGCTCCAGCCTTTCCGGAGGGATGAACTTGAGGCCTGTTCTTCCCCTGAGGTTGGGGTGGACAAAGGCCACGGGCTCGCCGGCGAAGCGCCTCGAGGTCACCTGCTTCACCTCGAGGTACGGATGGGCAAGGGCCAGGCGCAAAAACTCCCCCCCGGCATACCCCGAGGCCCCCACGATGGATAGCGTCTTCTTAGCGCTCATGCAACTACTCCTCCAAAGCCTCCAGCAAACGGCCCACCCGTTCCCCTAGGCTCGTGCCTCTTCCCATGCGTACCTGAGGATCTCCCCCGGGATATCCACCCCCGTGGTGTGGACGGAGTTCTTGAACTCCATGGTGTGGTTCACCTCGTTCACCAATAGACCCCGCTCCGACTCAAAGAGGTCTATGGCCACCACGCCGCCCCCCACCGCCTGGGCCGCCTTCACCGAAAGCTCGGCGATCTCGGGGGTTAGGGGGCAGTTTTCCGCCTGTCCCCCCCGGGCGGTGTTGGTGATCCAGTGCTGGCTCCGCCGGTAGATGGCGGCGATGGCCCTACTCCCCACCACGAAGACCCGTATGTCCCGCCCGGGCTTGCGCACATACTCCTGCAGGTAAAGGAGCTGGTGCTGAAACCCCCCTAAGACCTCCTTGTGCTCCAGGATGGCCTCGGCGGCCTCCCGGTCGGTGATCTTGGCGAGAAGCCTTCCCCAGCTCCCGATCACCGGCTTCAGCACCAGGGGATAGCCCCATTCCTCCATGAGCCTAAGGGCCTCCTCCGCCTCGGTGAGGAGGGCGGTCCTGGGCTGGGGCAGGCCATGGCGCTCCAAGGCCACGCTGGTGGCCCACTTGTCCCCGCAGGTCTCCATCACCTCGGGCCGGTTCACCACGGGGATGCCCAACGCGGTGAGGTAGCGGGCCACGGCCAGGCCCCGGGTCTGGCTCACGCACCGCTCCAGGGCCACCGTGACCCCCTCCAGCTCCTTAGGCCTTTCCCCCAGGACCATGCGCAAGGCGGGGACGTAAACCTTCTTGTAGGGAATGCCCAGGGCCTCAGCCCGTTCAAAGAGCATCCTCTCGTCGGGGCGGATACGGTCGTACAGGATGGCCAGCATGGCGATGGCTCTTCCCCCTTCCAGGAACCCCGGACCGGGCCCGGCCCGGGGCCTCGAGGCCCCCTACCCTAAGGGAAGGGCCTCACTCCCCCCAGTCCTCCGCTTCCTCCGGGGCGGGCTCCAAGCGCAAAGGGTCCAGCCCCACCACCTCCAGCTCCGCACCGCAGTCCTCGCAAACCACAAGCTCGCCCAACTCGGGGTTTTCCAGGGTCAACTCCGCACCGCATTCAGGACAAGTGGCTACCATTCCTCGTCCTCCTCGTCCACCTCGCTCCAGTCGGGGATGAAGCGGAAGCCGCACTCAGGGCACTCCACCTCCTGGCCTTGGTCCTCCTCGGATACCTCAAAGGTGTAACCGCAACGGGGGCAGTCCACGAAGAAGGCTTCCAGGCCCTCCTCCGTCACCTCCACCTCGAGGGGATCCAGGGAGACCACCTCCAAGAAGGCCCCGCAGGCCTCGCACTCCAGCACATCCCCTATCTCCAGGGTTTCCAGGTCCTCGGCCAGCACCACGCTGACCTCGCCGCACACCGGACAGGTGATCTCCAGGTCCTCCATGGGTCCAGTCTACTCCCCCGGGAAGCGGCCGTGCTTCTTGTAGTAGTCCAACAGCGACCCTTCCCTCAAGGCCTCCAGCAGGAAGGGGGGCGGGGGGCGAAGGGCAAAGCGCTCCCCTCCCCGCAGCAAAACCCCCGTTTCCAGGTCCAACTCCACCTGATCCCCATCCTCTAGCGCATCCACCACCTCCTCCGATTCAAAGGGGATGATCCCCAGGTTCACCAGGTTGCGGAAAAAGATGCGGGCGTAGCTCTTGGCGATCACCGCCCGGATGCCCAGCTTGCGCAGGGCCTCGGGGGCATACTCCCGGCTGCTGCCAAGCCCGGCGTTCCGCCCAAAGACCAAGATGTCCCCCGGCTTCACCTCCTTGGCGAACTCCGGCCGCAGGTGGGCAAAGGCGAAGGTGTGGAACCGGTCCTCCCCCACCATGAAGGGAGCGTACTTGCCGGGAAGGATGTCGTCGGTGTTGATCTGGTCGCCAAACTTCCAAACCCTAGGCATGGGCTTCCTCCTGTAAAGGGGCCAGGTCCTCGGGGGTGGCGATGTACCCGGCCACCGCGCTGGCCGCGGCCACCCGGGGGCTTGCCAGGTAGATCTCGGCGTCGGGCGCCCCCATGCGCCCCCGGAAGTTGCGGTTGCTGGTGGACACGCACACCTCTCCCGGGGCCAAAACCCCCATGTGCCGCCCCATGCAGGGGCCGCACCCAGGGGTGCCCAGGGTGGCCCCCGCCTCCAGCAGGGTGAGGAGGGTGCCATCCCGGGCGGCCTCCTCCAGGACCTGGGAGCTGGCGGGGATCACCAAAAGGCGCACCCCCGGGGCCACCTTTCTTCCCCTTAGCACCTCGGCGGCGGCGCGGAGGTCCTCGAGGCGCCCGTTAGTGCAGGTGCCGATGAAGACCTGATCCACCCGCTTGCCCCGCACCGCGGAAACCTCCTGCACGTTGTCCACGTAAAAGGGCACGGAAACCCGCGGGGTAAGGGTGGAGAGGTCCACCTCCACCTCCCGGACATACCGGGCATCGGGGTCGGGGTAGAGCCAATCGGGCACCCGGTAAAGATCCAGGATCTCCCCCGAGGGCACCAAAAGCCCCGCCTTGGCCCCCGCCTCCACCGTGAGGTTGGCCAGGGTCATGCGCTCACCCCGGCTTAGGGACTCCGCCCCCTCGGCAAGGTGGATCTCCACCGCCATGTAGGTGGCCCCCTCGGCGGTGAGGAGACGGACCATCTCCAGGGCAGCGTCCTTGGCGGTAACCCCCCTAGGAAGCTTTCCCCGGAAGGTCACCTTCACGCTTTCCGGAACCCTAAGCCAGGTGCGGCCGCTGGCGGCGGCCAAGGCAATGTCCGTGGCCCCCATGCCCGTGCCGAAGGCCCCCACTGCCCCATAGGTGGTGGAGTGGGAATCCGACCCCACCACGATCCAACCCGGCTGGGCCAGGCCCTCCTCCATGAGCACCTGGTGGCACACCCCTCTTCCCACGTCAAAGACCCGGATGCCGTGCTTCCTGCCCCATTCCCGGATCTCCTTCTGGGCCTTGGCCACCTCCAGGTTGGCCGCCGGAGCCACGTGGTCGATGACGATGGAAACCCTTTCCGGATAGCGGGGGGTGGCCTCCAGGTACGCCAGGCGCTTGAAGAAGCTCCCGGCGATGGAGTCCACCACCATCACCTGGTCCACCTCCACCACCACAAGCTCCCCGGCCCTTACCTCCCTTCCCGCCTTCCTAGAAAGTATCTTTTCCGCCAAGGTCAAGCCCATGCCCGCCTCCTATACTGGGGGTATGACCTATACCGCCCTGGTTTACGAGGACCCAGAAACCCCGGGCACCTGGATCGCCGAGTTTCCCGCCATTCCCGAAGCCCATTCCTTCGGCCGAACCCCCGAGGAAGCCTTGGCCCACGCCAAAGAAGCCCTGGAGTTGGTTCTGGCCCACCTGAAGGAAATGGGCCGCCCCCTTCCCAAAGATGTCCGTGCGGTGCAGGTGGGGGTAGATGCCGCCTAGGCCCGAGGAGGTGGCCCGGAAGCTCCAGCGCCTGGGGTTTGCGGAGCGCATGACCAGAGGGGGGCACCGGCTTTACGCCCATCCCGACGGCCGGATCGTGGTGATTCCCTTTCATAGCGGAGAGCTTCCCAAGGGCACCTTCAAAAAGATCCTGAAGCAAGCCGGCCTCAGCGAGGAGGAGTTCCGCAAGCTCTAAAGGGCCCGGCCTCATGCCGTGATCCACTCCCTTAAGATTCGGTCCAGCTCCTCGAGGGTGAGCTGCCCTTTATCCGCCAAGGCCTTGATGTGCTGGGTGATGCGGGCAAGCTCCTCTTCCCCATAGTGGAGGCCCAGCTCCTCCGCCCGCGCCTTGATGGCATGCCGGCCCGTGAGCTTAGAGGCGATGATGAGCTTGCGCTTCACCCCGAAGACCTCCGGCGGATAGGGCTCGTAGGACTCGGGGTTGATGTAGATGGCCTTGAGGTGCATCCCCGCCTTGTGGCTGAAGGCGGTCTCCCCGGTGATGTAGTTGTTAAAGGGAATCTCGATCCCCACCATCCGGGCCACCATGCGATCCAGCTCGGGAAGCATCTCCAGCTTGTACTTCCTGCGCACATAGTCGGGCTGCAGGGTGTACATGCGGGCCAAGAAACCCCCTAAAGGGGTGATCCCGTTCCGCTCCCCGATCCCCAGGATGGTGGTGTCCACGTGGGTAGCCCCGGCTTCTATGGCCTCAAAGGCGTTGGCGATGGCACAGCCCGTGTCGTTGTGCCCGTGGAACTCTATGTCCACATGCGGCCCCACCACCCGCCTCACCTCCCGCACCAGGGCAAAGACCTGCCTGGGGGTAGCGATGCCCACGGTGTCCGCCAAGCCCACCCGGTCCACATAGGGAGCGATGGCCCCGTAAATCTCCAAAAGGTCGTGCTCGTCGGAGCGGAAGGTGTCTTCGGCGGAGAAGCGCACCTCCACGTGGGGGGCCTTCTCGCGGATGTAGCCAATGACCTCCCTGGCCTCCTCGATGATCCGGGGAATGTCCCGCCCGTGGGCGGCCCTTAGGTACTTGCTGGTACCAAAGAGGAGGTCAATGCCCTGCACGCCGGTTTCCACCGCCACCTTGGCCGCATCCATCCGGGTCTGGATGTGGGTCACCACCTTGGCCTTGAGGCCCAAGGAGGCCAGGACCTCCGCATCCTTCCGGGACTGGGGGGAGGCCATGGGGGTGGTCACCTCGATGTACTCCACGCCGAACTCGTTCAGGGCCTTGGCGATCTCGATCTTGTCCTGGGTGGAAAAGTTGGCCCTTTCAAACTGCTCGCCTTCCCTTAAGGTGGAATCGATAATCTTCCATTCCCGCATGCGCCCCTCCCCAAAAGAAAACCGGCCCGATTTCGGGCCGGGGGATAAGGAGCCCTCTAGGGCTAGCCTACCCCCCGGCGGCCGAGTTTTTTCTCACGGGCCAGCATCTTGCCTGTAAGGGTATACGAAACCCTCCCATTTGTCAACGGCCAAACCGCCTTTCGCGGGCCTGGTAGCTGCGGAGGGCCCTCAGGAAGTCTATTTTTCGGAACTCCGGCCAAAGCACGTCGGCGAAGTAGAACTCCGAGTAGGCGGACTGCCAGAGGAGGAAACCCGAAAGCCTTATCTCCCCCGAGGTGCGGATGATGAAGTCGGGGTCAGGAAGACCCGCAGTGTAAAGATGGCGGGCGATCTCCTCAGGGGTGAGCCCTTCCGCAACCTCCTTGGGGGAAAGGCCCTTTTTATCGGCCTCGAGGAGAAGTTGCTTCACCGCATCCGCGATCTCCTCCCTCCCCCCGTAGCCCAAGGCGATATTCAGCACCATGCCCTGGTGGGCCTGGGTCTTGGCCTCGAGGCGCTCCAAGGCCCTTAGCACCTCCGGGGAAAACCCCTCCCGCCGCCCGATGAAGCGCACCCTAACCTGGTTCTCCAGGATGCGGTGGTCCTCCGCCATCCTCTCCGCCTCCCGCACGAAAAGGCGCATGAGCTCCTCCACCTCCTCGGGGGGGCGCTTGAAGTTATCGGTGGAAAACACCCAGACCGTCACCGTCCGGATGCCCATCTCCAGGCACCACTCCAGGACCTCGTAGGCCTTTTGCACCCCAAACTCATGCCCCTTGACGGGGGCTAGGCCCAAGGCCCGGGCGTAGCGGCGGTTCCCATCCAGGATGAGGCCCAGGTGCTTGGGCACCGGGCCTCCTTTCACCTCCTTAAGGAGGCGCTTTTCGTACAGCCAGTAGAGGGGCCGGGAGAGGGAGAGGAGGCGGCGAACCATACCCTTTCCACCCTAAGGCGAGAGGATGAGAAAGGGAAGGGCTAACGGTATAGCTCCCGGGCGATGATGTGGCGCTGGATCTCCGAGGTGCCCTCGTAGATCTCCGTCACCTTGGCGTCGCGGTAGTAGCGCTCCACCCGGTAGTCCCGGTGGTAACCGTAGCCCCCCAACACCTGCACCGCCTCCCGGGTCACCTCCACCGCCACGCCGCTGGCGAAGAGCTTGGCGGCGCTGGCCTCCAGGGTGAACCGCTCCCCGGAGTCCTTTTTCCTGGCGGCCTCCAGCACCAAGGCCCGGGCGGCCACGATCTTCACGTGCATGTCGGCGATCTTGAAGGCGATAGCCTGGTGCTCCCGAAGCTTCCTGCCAAACTGCTCCCTCTGATCCGCATAGGCCTTGGCCATCTCAAAGGCCCCCCGGGCGATGCCCACCGCCTGGGCCGCCACCCCAATCCGGCCCGAATCCAAACCCGCCAGGGCGTAGGCCAGGCCCCTCCCCTCCTCCCCCAGGAGGTTCTCCTCGGGCACGAAGACCTCCTCGAGGCGCACCTCGGCGGTGTGGGCGGCGTGGAGGCCCATCTTCGCCTCCGGGGGGCCAAAGGAAAGGCCCGGGGTGCCCTTTTCCACCAAAAAGGCGCTGATGCCCTTTTCGCTCCTGGCCATGACCACGTAAAGCTGGGCCTGGCCCGCGGAGGTGATCCAGCTCTTTAGACCGTTCAGCACGAAGCCCCCAGGTACCCTCCTGGCCTCCGTGCGGATGCTGGCGGCATCGGAGCCCGCCTGGGGCTCGGTAAGGCAGAAGGCCCCGATCCACTCCCCCCGGGCCAGGGGGATGAGGTACCTCCGCTTTTGCGCCTCGGTACCAAAGCGGAGGAGCATGTACTGGGGAAGGCCGCTGGTCACCGAGAGCACCACGGCCACGCTAGGGTCGGCGGCGGCGATCTCCTCCAAGGCCAGGGCCCAGGTCACGGAGTCCAACCCCACCCCTCCCCACTCCTCGGGGGTGGTCATGCCCAAGAAACCCAGCTCCGCCAGGGCCTTTAGCTGGGGCCAGGGGTACTCCCCCGTGCGGTCGTACTCCGGGGCCAAGGGGTAAAGGACCTCCTTGGCCACCTGGCGCACAGTGTCCAGCACCAGTTTTTGTTCGGTGGTCAGGGTCATCTTCCCTATCGTAACACTGCATGCTGGCAAAAAAACGTCACACTAAGGGAAGAGGCCCCCCTTTAGCCCAGATGCTTACCCCTCCCCCCAACGGGGAGCCCGCTGGGCCTTCAAGCCCAGGTGGTCCAGAATGCGCTGGGTGACGAAGCCCAGGAGGTCTTGGATCTCCTTGGGCCGGTGATAAAAGCCTGGGCTCGCCGGCAGGATGACCGCCCCCGCCTCCGCCGCCCCCACCATGGCCTTCAGGGTGGGAAGGGGCAAAGGAGCCTCCCGGGGCACCAGGATCAGGGGGCGCCGCTCCTTCAGGTGCACGTAGGCGGCTCGGGTGAGGAGGGTATCCGCCAGCCCCAGGGCGATTTTGGCCAGGGTGCTGGCCGAGCAGGGTACCACCACCATTCCCCGGGTGGGGAAGGAGCCCGAGGCAATGGGAGCACCAAGGTCGCCGTCCTTGTACACCCGGCTGGCCAAGGGGTAGAGGTCCTTCGGGCTTAGGCCCATCTCCTCCCACAAGACCCGCTTGGCTCCCTGGCTTAAGACCAGGTGCACCTCAGCGAGGCCCTGTAGTGTTTGCAAAAGGTCGAGGGCATAGGGCATGCCGCTAGCCCCCGTCAACCCCACCACCACCCGGGGAAGATCCGCCATGGTCCCATGCTACCCCTGAACCCTGGCCCCACCTGAGGCCCCAATACAAAACCCCGGACCCCAAGGGGTCCGGGGGGCACCCCGTGGGACGGGGGGCTACTTCAGCTCCACCACCGCGCCCACGGCCTCCAGCTTCTTCTTGATCTCCTCGGCCTCGGCCTTGGGAATGCCCTCCTTGATGGGGCCCCCCTTCTCCGCCAGGTCCTTGGCCTCCTTGAGGCCAAGGCCGGTGATGGCGCGAAGCTCCTTGATGACCTCCAGTTTCTTGGCCCCGGCGTCCTTGAGGATCACGTCAAACTCGGTCTTCTCCTCCACGGGAGCCGCCGCCTGGGCCGCCGCAGGGGCCGCGGCCACCGCCACCGGCGCCGCTGCGGTCACACCCCAGGTCTCCTTGAGGACGTCGATGAGCTGCTTGAGTTCCAAAACCGTAGCCTGCGAAAGCTCTTCCTTGATGCGTTCAATGTCCAAAGCCATCCTCCACCTCCTACGCCGCCTTCTTCTCCGCGTACGCTTCCAAGATGCCTACCAGCTCGCGGGCCACACCGCCCAGGACCCCCACCAGCTCCGCCATGGGCGCCTGCAACACGCCCACAAGCTCCGCCCTGAGTTCGTCCATGGTGGGAAGCTCCGCCAGGGCCACCACATCCTTGGCCGCAAGCACCTGGCCCTGCAAAAGCCCACCCTTGGCCTCGGGAATGCCCTTGGGGTTCTTCTTGGCGAACTCCGAAAGGGCCTTGGCCGCCGCCACCGGGTCCTGGTAAAAGACCACGGCGCTGGGGCCCACCAGCCCATCCAGCTCGGGCAGGCCCAGCTCCCTAAGGGCGATGCGGATCAGGGTGTTCTTGGCCACGAAGAGCCTGGCCCCCTTCTCCTTCAGGGCCTGACGCAGGGCATGGGTCTCCTTGGCGGAAAGCCCCTGGTAGTTCACCAGGAAGAAGGAGCCATGGGCCCGCTCAAGGTTTTCCTTGAGGGCAGCTAGAAGCTCAACGTTGCGCTTATTGGGCACGCCTTCCTCCCTTTGGGGCAGGGGAACCCCAGCCGACTTTTGGGGATTTCCGAGAAACGCTCCCCCTGCAAGCGCCTCGGCGGGATGTTTAAGGCCTCAAGCCCCCCGCTGTCTTTGGCCTGGGCGCCCTAGCGCCCGGGGTGCCATAGGCGAGTCTAAAGGGAAAAGGGCCTGGCGTCAAGCCAGGCCCCCCTTAACACTCCCTCAGGAATGGGGGTTGATGCGGAGGCTAGGCCCCATGGTGGTGGTCACGTAGACGGAGCGCAAGAAGGTGCCCTTGGCCGCCTCGGGCTTGCTGGCCTCGAGGGCCCGGATGAAAGCCCGGATGTTCTCGGCGATCTTCTCCGGGGAGAAGCTCACCTTGCCCACGGGGGCGTGGATGGCCCCGGTCTTGTCGTTGCGGAACTCAATGCGGCCCGCCTTGATCTCCTTGATGATCTCCCCGATGTTGAAGCCCACGGTACCCGCCTTGGGGTTGGGCAAGAGCCCCCTCGGGCCCAGGATACGGCCCAGCTTGGAGCCCACGGCCCCCATCACGTCTGGGGTGGCCACCACAGCGTCAAAGTCCAGCCAGCCATCCAGGATCTTCTGGATGATCTCCTCCCCCCCCACGTAGTCGGCCCCAGCCTCCTCGGCCTCCTTGATCTTCTCGCCCTTGGCGATGGCCAACACCCGCACTTGCTTGCCCAGGCCGTGGGGGAGGGAAACCGTGCCACGCACGTTCTGGTCGGACTTGCGGGGGTCAATACCCAGCTTGGCGTGGACCTCCACGGTCTCGTCAAACTTGGCCGTGGCCAGCTCTTTCAAAAGCCGGGCGGCCTCGTCAATGGTGTAGACCTTGGCGGGATCCACCTTCTCCAAAAGGGCCCGGTAGCGCTTGCCGTGCTTAGGCATCCTTCACCTCCGGGGCACCCACCACCTCCACCCCCATGGAGCGGGCCGAGCCGGCGATCATCCGGGCGGCGGCCTCCAGGTCGGTGGTGTTCATGTCGGGCATCTTCTGCTTGGCGATCTCCAAGACCTGCTGCCAGGTGATGCGGCCCACCTTCTCCCGGCCCGGCTTGTGGGCCCCCTTCTCCAGTCCGGCCGCCTTGCGGATCAGGTAGCTGGCGGGCGGGGTTTTGGTGATGAAGGTGAAGGACCGGTCGGCGTAGATGGTGATCTCCACCGGGACGATGGCGTCGCCCATGTTGGCGGTGGCCGCATTGAAGGCCTTCACGAACTCCATGATGTTGGCCCCGTGCTGGCCCAAGGCTGGACCCACCGGGGGTGCGGGCGTGGCCTTGCCCGCCGGCAACTGAAGTTTCACTACCGCAACGACTTTCTTCATTTTTCCCTCCTAGGCTCCCCCCAAGTTGGGGGTGCGAACGCCTCCTAAGCCTTGACCACCTGGGAGAAATCCAGCTCCACCGGGGTCTCGCGCCCAAAGATGGTGACCATGACCTTGACCTTCCCCTTTTCCGGGTTGATCTCGGTCACGGTGCCGGTAAAGTCCGCGAAGGGGCCGGAAACCACCCGCACCTGATCCCCTTCCCGGAAGGCCACCTGGGCCTTGGGGGCCTCCTTTTTGCCCAAAAGCCCCGACACCTCCAGGATGTGCCGCACCTCGTCCGGGGAAAGGGGTACCGGTTTATGCCCCGCCCCCACGAAACCCGTAATGCCCGGGGTACCCCGCACCACCTCCCAGGCTTCGTTGGGCTCCTCCTCGTCCCCCAGGTCCATCTGCACAAAAAGGTAGCCGGGAAAGAGCTTTTTCTTGACGACCTCCTTCTTGCCCCCCTCGCGGAGCTCCACCACCTCCTCCGTGGGAATGAGCACCTGGAAGATCTTGTCCTCCATGCCAAAGGCCTTGACCCGCTTCTCCAGGTTGGCCTTGGCCTTTTCCTCCTGCCCCACGTAGGTGTGGACCGCGTACCATTCAATGCTCATCGCACAAGCCCTATCAGGAACCGGAAGACGAGATCGTAGAACCCCAGGATCACCATGGACACCACGGTGAAAACCAAAATGGCCTGGGTGCCCTCCACGATCTGCTCCCGCGTGGGCCAGGTGACCCGGGCAAGCTCGGCCCGGGCCTCCTGGAAGTAGCGAACAATCCGGGTAAACATCAGACCTTCACTTCCTTGTGCACCGTGTGCTTATCGCACCAAGGGCAGTACTTCCGGAGTTCCAGCTTGCCCGTGGTGTTGCGCTTGTTCTTCTCGGTGGCGTAGTTACGGCGCTTGCACTCGGTGCACTCCAGGAGGATTTTGATGCGGACTTCGCTGGCCATGGTTCACCCCCTTTCCCCAAAGAGGCGGCTTTCCGCCCCTGATTACTCCAGGATCTTGGTGACCACGCCGGCGCCCACGGTCCGCCCACCCTCACGGATGGCAAACC
>NZ_QGMX01000018.1 GCF_003336745.1 Thermus caldifontis
CTCATCCGCAGCTATGTCCTGCTGCAAATGGCTGGGGTGGAGCTTTAAGGTAGCAAACGAAGGTATTTATCACAGGAATGACCCGCAAACCGGTCTGGTCATGGAGCGCCAGGGGTTAGGGTGGCGGGTGGTGCGGCTGGTAGTTAACCCTTAACCCGGTTCCGCAGATACCGCCCCAGCCTCTGCCCGCCGTGGAAGGCCAGGGTGAGGCTTTCCCAGGGAGGTTCCTTTTTGCGGTGGAGGAGGGGGTCCAGGGCCTCCTTGGCCCACTGGCTCACCAGCACCGGGAAGTCCAGCCCCGTTTCCAGGAAGTACGCCTCCGCCTCCCGCCAGGCCCCCTCGCTCCGGCGGAAAAAGGCGGAAAGGTCCTTGGGTGGCGGGGCCTCCGGCCAGAGGAAGCCGCTTACCACCCCAAGGAGCCATGCCCCCCGGAGGTGCTTGGGCAAGGCCTGGGCCCCCCGGGCCACGTACCCCAGGGGATCCTTCTGCAAAAGCTCCCGCGGTAGATGGGCCAGGGGGTCCTCCATGCCTTGAGTGTAAACCGGGTGTGGGGAAAAATCCCGGGCCCCGGGATACCTCTACCCCAGGGCCCGAAAGAAGGCCACGGGCTTAGCCTGCGGCAAGGGCGGGGAGAACGGCTCCGGGGATGAGGCCTAGCAGGATGAGGATAAGCGCCACCCCCAGGGCCACGCTCCGGGCCAAGGGACGGGGGTGGGCCTCGGCCGCACCCTTCTGAAACACGGCCAAGCCCAAGGCCAGATAGTAGTAGGCGCTCACCGCGCTGGTGAGGAGGGCCAGCACCAATAGCCCCCACTGGCCTGCCTTGGCCGCTTCGCTGAAGACCAGGTACTTGCCCCAAAAGCCCGCCAGGGGGGGCAGGCCTAGGAGGGAGAGGGAGGACACAAAAAGGGCCAGGCCCAGGAGAGGGTCCTGGTGGAAGAGGCCCTTGATCCTCTCCAGGGGCACCCGGTCGGGGGAGACCTCCGAGAGCACGGCGAAGGCCAGCCCCGAGGCCAGCACATAGGTGAGGAGGTAAAAGCCCAGGGCTTGGGCGTTCCCCGTGTAAAGCGCCAAGGCCATGTACCCCGCATGGGCGATGGAACTGTAGGCCAAAAGCCGCTTGGCCTCCTTCTGGCCCAGGGCGGCCAGGTTCCCCAGGATCACGGAAAGGACGATGAGGAGGGTCAGGGCGTCGGGGACGCCCGGCGCGGCCACCCTCAGCAGGGCGGCAAAGGCGGCCGCCTTCACCCCCGTGGCCATGAAGAGCACCACCGGGGTGGGGCTACCCTGGTAGACGTCGGGGGTCCAGAAGTGGAAGGGAGCCAAGGCCACCTTGAAGCCCAGCCCCACCAGGAGGAGGCCCAGGGCCAGGGCGTAAAGGGGACCCTCCCCTGGGGTTCCCGCCAGGAGGCTTCCCGTGGCCCCGTAGTGGAGGGCGGTGCCGTAGAGGAAGAAGGCGGCCGCCAAGGCCCCCAGGAGGAAGTATTTCAGGGCCGCCTCGAGGCCCTCCCCCCGCCGCCAGGTGGCCAGGGCGTAGAGGGGGAGGGAGAGGGCCTCGAGGGCCACCAGCATCAGGATGAGGTTTTTGGTGGAGGCGAGAAGGTGCATCCCCAAGGCGGCGTAGAGGACCAGGAGGTAGAACTCAAACCGCCGGGTGCGCACCAGCCCCACGGTCCAGAGGGCTCCCAAAAGGGCGAGCAGGGTGAAGACCTGGGCGATGCCGTCCACCTGGTAGGGGCCAAGGGCGAAGGGCCTTCCCCAGGTGAGAAGGAGGGAAAGAAGGGCCAAGGAGAGCCCCAGGATGGTGAGGCGCTTGAAAAGGGGTACGGAAACGAAGAAGCCCAAAAGGGTAAGGGCCACGGAGAAGAGGGTGAGCACCAAAAGGGTCATGCGCCACCTCCAAGGATCTTGGCGAAGGCCTCCGCCAGAGGCTCAAGGCTCTTTACGAAGAACCCGGGGAAGACGCCCATGAGGACCAAGGCGGCCACCGCCAGGAAGGCGAAGGGCCATTCCGCTCCCTTAAGGTCCTCCGCTCCCCTTTGACCCTCCTCCCAGAAGACCTTCTGGAAGGCGGTGAGGGCGTAGGCGGCCCCGGCGATCACCGAGAGGAAGGCAAGGGCGGTGAGCCAGGGGCTGGCCTTGTAGGCCCCAAGGAGGGTCATAAGCTCTCCCGGAAAGCCGGAAAGCCCGGGAAGCCCCACCATGGCCAGGAAGAGGAAGAGGGCCAGGGCGCTCAGGCCGGGGGCGCTTTCCGCCAGGCCCCGGAAGCGCCCCAGCTCCAAGGTGTGAAGCCTTTCGTAAAGCCTGCCCGCCAGGAGGAAAAGCCCCCCCGTGTAGACGCCGCTCGCCGCCAGCAGGTAAAGCCCCCCCATGGCCCCTTCCGGGGTGCCGGAGAAGACCCCCAAGGCCGCTACCCCCATGTGGGAAACCCCGGCGTAGGCTAAAAGGGTCTTGAAGTCCTTGGCGGAGAAGGCCACCCAGGCCCCGTAGAGAGCGGAGATGGCCGCCAGGAAGAGGAGAAGCCCCTGAAGCTCCGCAAAGCCTTCCGGGGCTAAGGGGATGGCGAAGCGGAAGAAGGCGAAGACCCCCACCTTGTAGAGGGTGCCCAGGGCGTCGGCCAGCCCCGAGGGATGGTTTTCCTGGTGGAAGAGGGGAAGCCAGGCGTGCAGGGGGAAAAGGGGCGTCTTGATGGCAAAGGCCAGGGCGAAGCCCAAAAACACCCAGAAGGCGGCGCTTCCCCCCACCGGGTGGGCCAGGAGGTCCTCGAGGAGGAAGCTTTGGCTTTCCCCCAGGGCCTTCACCGCCAGGATGGCGGCCAGCATGGGCAAGGAGCCCGCCAGGGTGAAGAGGAGGAAGGTGTAGAGGGCCCTAAGCCGCCCCTCACCGCCATAGAAGAGGAGCATGAGGAGGGCGGGGATCAGGGCCGCTTCAAAGAACAGGTAGAAGACCAAAAGGTCCCGGGCGGCGAAAAGCCCCAGGAGAAGGCCGGACATGAGAAGGGCCAGGCCCAAAAACCGGCCTTCCACCTGGGCCACCAAAGCCCCCAGGAAAACGGTAAGGCCTATGGTGAGGAAGAATAGGGCGCTAAGCCCATCCAGCCCAAAGGCCCAGTAGACCCCGGCCCCGGGAAGAAGGGGAAGGGTTACCTCGTGGGCCATCCCGCCTGGGTGGGTGAGGAAGAGGTAGAGGTTCAGGAGGAAGCCCAATCCCGCTCCCCAAACCCCCAGGGTGCGGGGAAGGCCCAAAAGGAGGAGGCCGCCCAAGAGAATGGGTAAAAGAATCGCCAGGATTACCACCGCATCACCCCCAGTAGCACCAAAGCGCCCAGCACGAGAAGAAGGGCATAGACCCTTAGGTAGCCGGTCTGCAAGCGGGCGATCCCTTGGCCCAGGTTCCGCACCGCCCCGCCCAGGCCGAAGTAGCCGCGAAGGAGGCCGGTGTCCCCGTAGAAGAGGGCCTCCGCCAGGGCCTTCAAGGGGTTCACCAAAAGGGCGTTGTACACCCGGTCCGCATAGAAGCTTTCCCGGCTCCAGGCCTCAAAGGTGAGGTACCAGGCGGGGAAGGTTTTCCGTTGGAAGAAGGTGTAGCCCAGCCAGAGCCCCGCGAGGGCCACCACCCCCGAGAGGGCAATGAGGCCCCACTCCGCTCCCAAGGAGAGGTGGTGGGCCTCCAGCTCCGCCAGGGTGGGCTTCAAGAAGGGCTCGAGGAGGTTGGGTAAGGGATGGGGCAGGGCCAGGTACCCGGCCAGCACCGAGCCCAGGGCCAAAAGGTGGTTGGGCCAGAGCATCACCGGAGGGGCCTCGTGGGGGTGGTGGTGCCCCCGCTCCTCTCCCAGGAAGACCAGGACGAACCAACGCATGGCGTACATGGCGGTGAGGACCGCCACCGAAAGCGCTCCCAGGTAGAAGCCCAGGCCGCCGAAGGGGTAGGTGAGGGTGGCGGTGAGGATGGCGTCCTTGGACCAGAAGCCCGAGAGGAGGGGCAGGCCCCCTAAGGCTAGGGCCCCGATGAGCCCGTGCCAGCGGGTTAGGGGCAGGTGCTTCCAAAGGCCGCCCATCTTGCGCACATCCTGTTCCCCACCCAAGGCGTGGATCACGCTCCCCGAGGCCAGGAAGAGGAGGGCCTTAAAGAAGGCGTGGGTGAAGACGTGGAAGAGGGCCACCCAGTAGGCCCCTACCCCGGCGGCCAGGAACATGTACCCCAGCTGGCTGATGGTGGAGTAGGCCACGATCTTCTTGATATCGGTCTGGCCAAAGGCGGAAAGGGCCCCGTAAAGGGCGGTGATGAGGCCGATGACGGCGATGGTGTAGGAAACGTCGGGGAGGTTGGCGTAGAGGAAGGAGCTACGGGCGATGAGGTAGACCCCGGCGGTCACCATGGTGGCCGCGTGGATCAGGGCGGAAACCGGGGTGGGGCCGGCCATGGCGTCGGGAAGCCAGACCATGAGGGGCACCTGGGCGCTTTTCCCCACCGCCCCCAGGAAGAGAAGAAGGCCTGCCAGGGCCAGCAGGCTGGGGTTTTTCAGGGGGCCTTCCAGGGCTTCTTTGAGTTCGCTGATGGAAAGGGTGCCGTAAAGGGCCCACAGGATGGCCATGCCCAGCATGAAGCCCAGGTCGCCGATGCGGTTCACGATGAAGGCCTTGCGGGCGGAGTCCGCATACTGGGCGTTTTTATACCAGAAGCCGATGAGGAGGAAGCTGGCCAATCCCACCCCCTCCCAGCCGATGAACATCACCGGGTAGCTGTCGGCCAGGACCAGGGTGAGCATCATGGCGATGAAGAGGTTGAAGTAGGCGAAGAAGCGGCTGTAGCCGGGGTCCCCCCCCATGTAGCCGATGGCGTAGACGTGGATGAGAAACCCCACCCCGGTCACGATGAGGAGCATGAAGCCCGAGAGGTTGTCCAAAAGGAGGCTAAAGGGGATTCCCGGGAGCCACTCCGCCTCATACCGGGCCCCGCCCGAAAGGAGAAGGCCCACCCCCACCAGGAAGGAGGCCAGGACCAATAGGGAGGCCACCACCCCGGGTAGGGGTTCTTTCATCCGCTTGCCGAAAAGTCCCAAAAGGGCAAAGCCCAAGAGGGGAAGGAGGATGGTCAGGAGAAGCATCTTCACCCCCTAAGCTCCGAAAGGTCGTCCACCGCGGTGCTCTCCCGCTGGCGGAAGATGGCCACGATGAGGCCAAGGCCCACCGCCACCTCGGCGGCGGCGATGGCGATCACCATGAGGGCCGCCACCTGGCCCTCCAGGCCGTAGGCCCGGGCGAAGCCCACCAGGGAGAGGTTGGCGGCGTTCAGCATGAGCTCGATGGAGAGGAAGACCAGGATGGCGGTCCTACGGGTCAAGACCCCATAGACCCCCAAGGCGAAAAGGAGGGCGGAGGCCAATAGGTAACTCACCGCACCACCTCCTTTTCCTCTTTGCGCTCCTCAGGGCTTAGGGCATCCAAGGGCCTTTGCGGTTGCACCAGGGCCACCGCCACCACCGTGGCCGCCATGAGGAGGAAGCCCACCGCCAAAAGCACCAAGAGCCAGTCCCCGTAAAGGAGGGGCCCTAGGGCCTGGGGCAGGCCACCTTGGAGGTCCTTGGTGAAGGCCAGGTTCAGCCCCCAAAGCCCCGAAAGGAGGATCAGGGCCACCCCCAAGGAGAGGAGCAGGGCCAAGGGACGGCTTCGCACCAAGGGGTCAAACCCCACCTCCCCCTGGGCGGCGTAGAGGAGCATGATGACAAAGAGGAAGAGGACCACGATGGCCCCCGCGTAGACGATGATCTGGATGAAGCCCAGGAAGCGGGCCTCGAGGGCCACGTAAAGCCCAGCCAATAGGAGGAAGTTCCCGATGAGGGCCAAGGCGGCGTGGATGGCGTTTTTCAAGGTAACCACCAAGACCCCAAAGAAGAGGAGCAGGAGAAGGGCCAAGGCTTCCCAGGGGCTCATTTTCCGCCTCCTTTCGTGGGGGCCTTAAACCCCTCCAACTCGGGGCGGACATAGGGAACCACGTAGCCGGGTTTCACCGGCTTGCCGGTGATCTTGGCCTCCCGGCGCTGGGGCTTGGTGCCCACCACGTCCACCAGCATGTCCTCCTTGCCGTAGATGAGGTCCGAGTACTCGTAGTCGGCCATTTCAAAGTCGTAGCCCAGCACGATGGCCCCGGTGGGGCAGGCCTCCTCGCAAAGCCCGCAGAAGATGCACCTTAGCATGTTGATCTCGTAGACCTTGGCATAGCGCTCCCCTGCTGAGACCGGGTTTTCCGGATCGTTTTCCGCGGGCTCCACGTAGATGGCGTAGGCGGGGCAGGCCGCGGCGCACAAGGAGCAACCGATGCACTTTTCCAGGCCATTGGGGTGGCGGGTGAGCACGTGGCGGCCGTGGAAGCGGGGCTTGAGGGCCACGGGGGCGTCGGGATAGGGAACGGTCACCGGCTTGGAGAACAGGTACTTAAGGGTGATGCCGAGGCTCTGGGCCAGGGCCTTTAGGGTCATGCGCCACCTCCTTTGCGGGCGGGTTTGGGGCTATACATCACCGCTCCCAGAAGGACCAAGAAGGCGGCCAAGGAGAGGTAGAGGAGGTAGGAGCGGGGAAGGTCCAGGGCCACCACCAAAGCGGTCACCAGGAACCAGACCAGGGCCACCGGGAAGAGGAAGCCCCAGCCAAAGCGCAGAAGCTGATCGTAGCGCAACCGGAACCAGGTGGCCCGGATCCAGATGAAGAGGAAGAGGAAGAAGGCGATCTTGAGGAACATCCAGAGGTAGGGCACTTCCAGGAAGGGCATGGTCCAGCCCCCCAGGAAAAGGGTGGGGATAAGGGCGCTGGCGGTGATGAAGTGGATGTACTCGGTCATCTGGAAAAGGGCCCACTTGATGGAGCTGTACTCCGTGTGGTACCCCCCCACCAGCTCCTGCTCCGCCTCGGGCAGGTCAAAGGGGGTGCGGGCGGCTTCCGCCAAGGCGGCGATGCCGTAGATAAGGAAGGCGGGGAAGGCGTAAAGGGCCAGCCAACCGTGTTCCTTTTGCCAGTTCACGATGTCGTTGAGGTTGAGGCTTCCCACCAGGAGCACGGGGGAGAGGAGGGCGATACCCAGGCCCAGCTCGTAGGAGATCAGGCTGGCCGAGGAGCGCAAGGAGCCCAGGAGGCTATACTTGCTCCCTGAGGCCCAACCCGCCAGGAAGATGCCGTAGATGGCCATCTCGCTCACGGCGAAGAGGTAGAGGAGGCCCAGGTCCAGGTTCAAGACCCAGGGCTGGTAGCCGAAGAAGCTCCCAGGAGGGCCGAAGGGGATGGCCCCGAAGGCCAAGAGGGCAAAGACCACCCCGATCAAAGGAGCCAGGACAAACAGCACCTTGTCCGCCCGCTCCACCACCAGGTCTTCCTTGAAGATGCTCTTGATGGCATCGGCGATGGGCTGAAAGAGCCCCAAGGGCCCCACCCGGTTGGGGCCCAGGCGGATCTGGAAGCGGGCCAGGAGGCGGCGTTCGATCAGGGTCATGAAGGCGAAGGCGGTGAGAAGGCCCACCACCACCAAAAAGGCCTTTAGGGCCACCATCCAGTAGGGATCCAGGGGGTACGGGTTCATGCCTCACCTCCCGTGGGAACCAGTACCTTGGCCTCCACCCTGCGCCCCGCAAAGGGACCCATGGCGGAGAGATAAAGGAAGCCCTTAGCCAGGTCCTCCCGGTGGACCACCTGGGCCCGCACGCTTCCCAGCGGGGTTTCCACCTCCACCCAGGCCCCTTCCAAAAGGGCCTCGGCCTTGGCGGTTTCCGGGTGGACCCAAAGCTCGGGGCGCACGGCCTCCTTTACCTTGCCCACCAGCTGCCAGACCTTCCACATGGTGGGCCTGAGGTAAAGCCTTCCCTCCTGGGCCTTGGGCCGGAGTTCCCTGGTGCGGTGGGCAAGGAGGCCCAAAGGAGGGGGCACCTTGCCCTTAAGGGCCTTTTCCGCCTCGAGGCCAAGCCTGAAGGGGGGCCGCACCCCCAGGGCCTCGGAAAGAAGGGCCAGGGCCTGCAAGGCCCCTTCCGCCTCGCCGTTTTGGATGGGGGCGGGGTTTAAGGAAAGGACCCGGCCCTCCAGGTTCACCACCTGGCCCCGCTTCTCAAAGAAGGTGGGGGCGGGGAGGACCACGTCCGCATACCGCTCCGCCAGGGGGTGGAGGTGGCTTAGGTGCATCAGGAGGAAGCGCTTACCCCTTAGGGCCTCTTCCGGGGGCACATAGCCGTAGTAGGCGTAGGGGCTTCCGGGCTCGTCCCAGGCGGCCCCTCTTTCCCCAGGCCAGACCCCCAGGGCCTCCAGGCCCCGGGCATTCGCCGCCGGGGCCATGGCCAGCACCTTAGCCCCCTTGCGCTCGGAAAGGAGCCTGGCCCTTTCCGCCGCCACCGTATCCTGCAAGACCCCGGCCCCCAGGATGAGAACGGGGTTTTGGGCCTTCTCCCAGGCCTCCCTGGCCCGGGCCACGGCCTCCCCTCCCTCCTTATCCCCGAGCAGGGCCAGGAGGATTTCCCGCTCCTCCCCCGGGGCGTGGACCTGGGCGATGCCGGCCCACTTCATGAGGGGCACCCGGTAGGGGGCGAAGAGGGCCAGCTTGTCGGTGCGGCGGGGCATCCTCTCCTTGATGGCGAGGTCGGCGAAGGGGGTGCCGTGGGCCAACCTGGGGGCGGGCTTGAGGTCCCGCAGGAACTCGCTCAGGCGGAGGTGGAGGATGGGGGCTTCCTCCGTGGGGTCCCCCAGGACGAGGGCAAAGTCGGCCCTTAGGAGGTCCTCGAGGGTGGCGGGTACAAAGAGGCTTGCTGGGGCGGCGGTGCGGCCCTGGAAGTCCAGGTGGGGGGTGCCTAGCACCCGGGCCAGCTCCGCCGCCATGAGGCCCTCCTCGAGGGTGGCGTCGTGGGGCAGGTAAAGGCCCACCTCCTCCTTCCTGGCCCCCCTAAGGCCCTCCCGCATGGCGGCGAAGGCCTCCTCCCAGCTGGCCTCCACCAGCCTTCCCCCTTTGCGCACCAGCGGGTAGGGGATCCGGTTTTCGTCCGCCCACTCGTGCCCAAACCGGCCGGCATCGCAAAGCCAGATCTCGTTCACCTCGGGCACTTCCCGGGCCCGGACCCTGAGAAGTTCACCGCTTCGGGTGTCCGTGGTGATGCCACACCCCACGCTACACAGGGCGCAGTGGCTTTGGGTTTCCTCCATCTCCCAGTTGCGGGCCCGGAAGCGGGCGGTAAGGTCCAGAAGGGCCCCCACGGGGCAGATGTCGGTGATGTTCCCGGAAAACCCCGATGGAAGCCCAAAGTCCATGGTGCCGATGAAGGTGTGCATCCCCCGCTCGATGAAGTCCAGGACCTCATCCCCGGGAATCTCCTCAAAGTAGCGCACGCAGCGCTTGCAGTGGATGCACCGCTCCCGGTCCAGCACCACAAAGGGGGAGAGGGGGTGGTGTTTGTCCACGTGGCGGCGGGTGAACTCAAAGCGGGTATAGGTGGGTGGCGCCAGCGGGTCCTTTTGGTAATACTTCTCGTAAAGCCCGTACTCCACCGTGCGGTCCTGGAGCTCACAGGCCCCGCCCTTGTCGCAGGTGGGGCAGTCTAAGGGGTGGTTGAGGAGGGTGAACTCCACCATCCCCGCCTGGGCCTCCCGCACCACCTCCGAGAGGGTGTCCACCACCATCCCGTCCGCCACCGCGGTAACGCAGCTGGCCGCCAGTTTGGGCTGCCAGGCGATCTCGGGCTCGCCTTTGTCGTTCAGCACCGGCTTGCCATCCGGGCCCCTCTTGGGCAGGCCGATGCGCACCAGGCACATGCGGCAAGCCCCAATGGGGGAGAGGTGCTTTTCCGAGCAGAAGAGGGGCACGTCGTACCCCGCATGGAAGACCGCATCCATGACGCTGGTCCCCGGGGGCACCTCCACCATGCGGTCGTTGACCTTGACCTTAACCACCTTCACCTCCAGAGGTTCACCCTGGGCACAGGCCTCTTTTCCCGCACCAGGGCCAGGTACTGGTCCTTAAAGTGCTTCAGGGAGCCTTTCACCGGCCACACCGCCGCATCCGCCAGGGGGCAGAAGCTCCGGCCCTCGATGAGGGGCAGGAGGGCCTCCAGGTTTTCCACGTCCTTCTCCTCCCCTTCCCCGGAGCCGATCTTGGCGAAAAGGTTCACCATGAACCCCGCCACCCCTTCCCGGCAGGGGGTGCACTTGCCGCAGGACTCGTGGGCGTAAAAGCGGGTCACGTTCCACATGGCGTCCACCATGCTGACCCTTTCCGGTATGAGGATCACGCCCCCGGTGCCCAGCATGGAGCCCTTGGCCTGCAGGTGCTCGTAGCTCATGGGGGTGTCCAGCACCTCCTCGCTGAAGGGTAAAGGCGGGGTGGAGGACCCCCCGGGGATGAGGGCCTGGATGGGCTCCAAGGGCCCTCCCGCCCAATCGTAGATGAGCTCCCGGAAGGTGGTGCCCATGGGGAGTTCGTAAACCCCAGGCCGCCTCACGGGCCCGGAGATCTGGTAGAGCTTCACCCCCTTAGACCCCTCCGTGCCCATGCTGGCGAACCAGTCGGCGCCCCGCTCCAGGATGGGCACCACCGCGGCCAGGGTTTCCACGTTGTTGATGGTGGTGGGCTTGCCCCAAAGCCCCGACTGGGCGGGGAAGGGGGGCTTAAGGCGGGGGTTGGCCCTCAGGCCCTCCAGGGAGTTCATGAGGGCGGTTTCCTCCCCGCAGATGTAGGCCCCGGCTCCCCGGTGCACGTGCACGTTAAAGGAAAAATCCGTGCCGAAGAGGTTATCCCCCAGGTAGCCCCGGGCGCGGGCCTCCCGGATGGCGGCCTCCAGCCGGTCCGCCGCCTTGCGGTACTCTCCCCGCACGTAGATGTACCCCACCGTGGCCCTTATGGCGTAGCCCGCCAGGATCATGCCCTCGAGGAGCAGGTGGGGGACATCCTCCATGATGTACCGGTCCTTAAAGCTTCCCGGCTCGGACTCGTCGGCGTTGCAGATCAGGTAATGCTGCCTCCCATCCTTGGGCATGAAGCTCCACTTCACCCCCGTGGGGAAGCCTGCCCCGCCCCGGCCCCTAAGCCCAGAGCGCTTCACCTCCTCAATAACCTCCTCGGGTGTCTTCTCCTTAAGCACCCGCTTGGCGGTTTCGTACCCCCCGTGCTTCAGGTAGTAGTCCAGGGTCCAGCTTCCCTCCCGGCCCACGTGGGCGTAGAGGGTCCGTTCAAAGCGGGGGTCGCGTCCGGAAAGGATGGGCCCGGTCATACCTCCACCTCGTGCACGTGGTGCCCGCACCTGCCGGGAAGCGGGATTTCATCCAGGGGCTTGCCCGCTTTGAGCCCCTCGAGGAGGGCCTCGAGGCGGGCCCGGGTCACGCATTCCACGTAGGGCTCGTCGTTCACCTGCACCACAGGAGCCGTGTGGCAGCTTCCCAGGCACTCCACCTTCTGCACGCTAAAAAGGCCATCCGGGGTTACCTCCCCTGGTCCGATGCCTAAGGTTTCCGTGAGGTAGTCCCAAAGCTCGTCGGCCCCGGCCAGCTTGCAGCTCAAGGTGGCGCAGACCTGGAGGTGGTAGCGCCCCGTGGGCACAAACTGGTAGTAGGAGTAGAAGCTGGCCACCCCCATGACCTCCGTGGCCGTGGTGCCCACCAACTGAGCGATCTCCTCTATGCGCTCGGGACGGATCCAGCCCTCCTCCTGTTGCACCCGCCGTAAAAGGGGCATGATGGCGGAGCGGCGCCCTTCCGGCGGGTACTTGGCAAAGGTTTCCTCCAGGAAGTCCTGCTTGTCGTCAAAGAACCCCATCTTCCCTTCCCTCCTATCGGTCCACGTCGCCCATCACCGGGTCCAGGCTGGCGATGATGGCCACCATGTCGGGCACCTGCTCCCCTTTGCAGGCGTAGGGGAGGGCTTGCAGGTTCACGAAGCTGGGGGCCCGCACCTTGACCCGGTAGGGCATGCTGCCTCCGTCGGAAACGATGTAATACCCCAGCTCCCCCCGGGCGGACTCCGTGGGCACATACACCTCCCCCTTGGGGGGGTGGAAGCCCTCGGTGTAGTGCTTGAAGTGGTAGATGACCGCCTCCATGGAGGTTTCCAAAAGGTGCCTGGGGGGCGGGGTGATCTGGGGGTTCGGGTCCCGCACCGGCCCCGGCTCCAGCCTTTCCAGGGCTTGCTGGATGATCTTCACCGACTCCCGCATCTCCCGGATGCGGATGAGCATGCGGTCAAAGACGTCCCCGTGTTCCCCTAGGGGCACCTGGAACTGGTAGGTGTCGTAACCCCCATACGGGTAAGCCTTGCGCACATCGTAGTTGACCCCGCTGGCCCGTAGGGAGCCCCCGGTGAGGCCCAGGTTGATGGCCACCTCGGGGGGAATCACCCCCACCCCCCGGGCCCGTTCGTAAAAGATGGGGCTTTCTGCGAAAAGGGCCTCGTACTCGTCGATACGGTGGGGAAGGACCTGCAAAAGCTTTTTAAGCTCGGGCACGAACTCCTCGGGCAGGTCCTCCTTGACCCCGCCAATGCGGATGTAGTTGTGGTGGAAGCGCTGGCCCGTGACCCACTCAAAGAGGTCTAAGATGGTTTCCCGTTCGCGGAAGGCGTAGAAGAAGGGGGTAAGGGCTCCGAGGTCCAGCAGGCCCGTCCCCAGGAAGACCAGGTGGCTGGCCAGGCGGGAGAGCTCGTTCAGGATGATGCGGATGGTCTCGGCCCTTGGGGGCACCACCGCTCCCACCAGCTTCTCCACCGCCAGGGCGTAGGCCAGGTCGTGGGCGAAGGAGTGGAGGTAGTCCATCCGGGGCGTATACGTGATCACCTGCGTATACGTCCGGTTCTCCATGTTCTTCTCAAACCCGGTGTGGAGGTAACCGATGTGGGGAACCAGGTCCAGCACCTCTTCGCCCGAGAGGGTCACCACCACCCGCAAGACCCCGTGGGTGGAGGGGTGCTGGGGGCCCACGTTGAGGGTCATCACCTCGGTGCGGAGTTCTTTGGGCTCCTCCGTCACCCTTGGGTCCAGGTCCAGGTAGTCCTTCATTTGACCTCCTTGGCCTTGGTGAGATCGGCCCAAAGGGCCCGGTATCCCTTGCGGCTACCCCCCCGGTATAGGGTGAGGCCGGGGTTTTTCCCGGTGAGGGCGGCCCGGAACTCGCTGGGCACGATAAACCTCCCCTCGCGGAAGAGGGTGGGGGTTTCCCCCAGGGGGAAGTCCTTGCGCAGGGGGTGGCCCTCGAGGTCCTCCGGGGTCAGGATCTTGCGCAGGTCTGGGTGCCCCTCAAAGACGATGCCAAAGAGGTCATAAACCTCCCTTTCCAAAAAGTTTGCGCTTCCCCAAAGGTGGGTGACGGTGGGGAGGCGGGGGTCCTTTTCCGGCACGTAGACCCGGACGAAGAACCGGCTCCCATCCCCATCCTGCCACCCCGGCAGGGAAACCAGCTCGTAGACCACAGCAAAGCGCTCCGGGCGAGGGTCCGGGTATTCCAGGTAGTCCAGGCCCACGATGTCCGCCAGGTAGTTGAAGCCCAGGGCCTTGTAGTGGGCCATCTCCTCCTTGAAGGCCTCCCGGGGCACCACCACCCAGAGGTTGCCGAGGCCGTTGTCCTCCAGGGCATAGCCCTTGGCCCGGGCTTCTTCCAGCACCCTATCCAGCCTCATGCCTCACCCCCTGGTGCGCTTCCAGGCGGCCACAGGGGGCAGTTTCTCGCCCCTTTCGTTCACCGCCTGGCCGCGTACCCTTTTTTGGAGCTGCATCACCGCATAGATGAGGGCCTCGGGGCGCGGGGGGCAACCGGGTACGTAGACGTCCACCGGCACCACCGAGTCCACGTTTTGCACGATGGCGTAGTTGTTGAACATGCCCCCCGAGCTGGCGCAGGCCCCCATGGAGATCACCCACTTGGGGTCGGGCATCTGCTCCCAGACCCGGCGCATCACCGGGGCCATCTTCTTGGAAAGCCGGCCCGCCACGATCATCACGTCCGCCTGGCGGGGGCTTGCCCGGAAAACCTCGCTTCCGAAGCGGGCCAAGTCGTTCCTGGCATCGGTGGAGGCCATCATCTCGATGGCGCAGCAGGCCAGACCAAAGGTGGCGGGCCAAAGGGAGTTGGAGCGCCCCCAGGCCACCAGCTTCTCCAGGGTGGTGAAGAGGATGCCCTCCCGCTCCAGCTCCTGCACGTCCCGCTCAAAGAGGTCCTTCAGTGCCACCGCATCACCCCCTTCCACCACTCGTAGAGGAAGCCCACGAAGAGGAGCAGGCTAAAGCCCGCCACGCCCAAGAAGCCGTAAAGGCCAAGCCCCCCTGCGCTCACCGCATAGGGCCACAGGAAGGCCACCTCCACGTCAAAGAGGATGAAGAGCATGGCCACCACGTAGAAGTGCACGGGGAAGCGCTTGACCTCCCCCGCGGGGTCATTCCCTGACTCGTAGGGCATCAGCTTGGCCCGGCCTGGCTTCTTGGGACCGAGGAGAGCCCCCACCACCAGGGCCGCCACCCCGATGAAAAGGGCCACCCCCAGATAGATCAGGATGTTCACATACTCCGTTATTGGCGCCAAGGTCCCCTCCTTTCGTGCCTCTTGTCACGAGGAGGAAGCCCAAGACTCCCGGGCCCCCTCCTCATTTCCCGCCCATCTTATCACCCCCATCCCGGGACAAATGGGCCAGGCTACACCGCAGAAGGGGCTAATCGGTGTAGGACCTCTGGTTATCGGTCGGGAGCACCCTACACCCGTGTGTAAAGAGCCTCCCTAAGCCGCTGAAACTGGCCTAGGTCTAAGGCCTCGGCCCGTACCTCTGGGGGTAGGCCCAGGCTCCTGAGGGCCTCCTCTACCTTTTCCTTGGGGTAGCCTGCGGCAGAAAGGGCGTTTTTCAGGGTCTTGCGCCGTTTGGCGAAGGCGGCTTCCAGGAGCCGGAAGAGCTTTGGGTCATTGGGCACCTTTTTGGGCGTGAGGCGGACCAGGCTGCTTTGCACCTTGGGGGGCGGGAAGAAGGCCCCTGGGGGGAGGTCAAAGAGCTTTTCCGCCTGGGCATGGTAGGCCACCCGTAGGGAGAGGAGGCCATAGGCAGGGGTGTTGGGCCGGGCCACCATGCGCTCGGCCACCTCTTTTTGCACCAGGAAGACCAGGCGGGCGAAGCGCCCGCTTTGCAAGAGCCGGGTGATGAGGGGGGTGGCGATGTTGTAGGGGAGATTGGCCACCAGGAGGCTTCCTTCCGGTACCCCTTCCCAGGGGAACTCGAGGGCATCGGCGAAAACCAAGGTCACAGGTAGGCCCTTTAGGGTTTCCTCCAGCAGGGGCCTTAGCCGCAGGTCCTTCTCTATCGCCGTGACCTGGGCCCCCGCCTCCGCCAGGGCGCGGGTGAGGACCCCAAGGCCAGGCCCCACCTCGTAGACGGGCCCGGTGAAGGGCTTGGCCGCCTCCACGATGCGCCTTAGGTGGGCCTCCGAAACCAGGAAGTTTTGCCCCAGGCGCTTATCGGCGAAAAGCCCATGGCGCTGCAGCAACTCCCGCACCCCTTTGGGGGAAAGCAAGTCTTTAAGCATGGTTTAGGCGTTTCACCCGGGAGCGCAAGGGGTCTTCCTCTGGGAAGAGCTCCAGGTACTCCCCCAGGTCCAGGGCGTCAATGAGGGCGAAGCGTTCCTTGAGGAGGATGCCTTGCTTCATGGGCACGTGGCCGTACACGCCAAAGCGGTAGCCCATGCGCTCCACGTAGTCCGGGGTGCGGAACCACCAGGTCTTGGGCTCGCTTTGGGCATAGAAAAGCTCATCGTATTCCTGGAGCCAGGGCACGGGGCCCACGTGGGCGAAGTGCACCCCGTGGAAGACCACTTCCCGGGGGAAGCCCGCCATCCAGGCCCTTAGGGCCTCGGGGAGGGGGCGCCCCCCGTGCTCGGGGTGGAACTCCAGGTGCTTGAGGTGCCGGTTTCCCAGGATGGGCTCTCCCTTAAGCACCGCCTCGTCGTGGTTGCCTAGAAGGATGGTCACCTGGCCCTGGGCTGCCTCCTGAAAGGCCTTGATCCGGTAGAGTTCCCGGATCTGGGCCCCCGCTGCCAGGCGCAGGTGGCTGGGGTCTTGGGGGTCAAAGGGGCTAAGCCCCGTGAGGCGCTCGTAGCCCCTGGGGGTCTTGGGGTGGACCAGGTCCCCCAGGAGGACCAGGTGGGTTCTTCCCGAAACCAGTTCCTCCGTGGGCCTAAGGCCGGGGTCAGCTAACCCCTCCGCCTTCAGGATGCGCCAGAGGGCGGGGAAGTCGGCGTGAAGGTCCCCGACGGCGATGATCCTCATCCCTTAAGCAGGGCCCTAAGCTCCCCGTAGAGGCGCTTGGTTTCCTCGGGGGTTTTGCCGTAGCCCCCGTATTTGGTGACGATCTTGGCCGCCTCCTTGCCCAGCCCCTTTTCCTTAAGCCTTTCCAGAAGTTGATCTATGAGCCGGTAGGCTTCGGGCTTTCCTTCTTCTGGGGCTTCCTCGCCCGGGGGTTCGGGGAGCCGGGGCGGAGTAAAGCGTCCTTTTTCCGGGTCGTAGTCCACCCACTGCTTTTCCAGGCGGTAGAGGTACCGCCCCACCCCGAACTTCACCGCAGCCCGCTTTAGGGCATCGGAGAAGGCCGCCTTTAAGGAATCCCCCTCCCCCACGTCCTCCTTGGTCACCCCCAGGACCGTGAGGCGGCACTTCACCTCCACCAGGCGTTCGCGCCGCTCCCCCCGTTCGTCCTTTACCGTGCGCTCGGCATCGGCCAGGACCTCGTAGGCATCCTGCCACCCTTCAGGGCCCACCACCCGGTCCAGCCGGTCTAAGACGGTGCGGGCGTCCACGTAGGGAACCACCAGGGCCCTCTTTTTGTCCCGGGAGAGGGCTTCTATGCGCCACTGCACCTCGCCGGGGGGGAAGGGTTCGGAGAGTCTCTGCCAAACTTCGTCCATAGTTAAAGTGTACTTTAGGCTACCCTCAGGGGTTGGGGGGAAAGATGGGCTAGGCTAGGGGCATGCGCAGGATCCTGGGAATGCTACCCTTACTGCTTCTGGCCTGGGCCCTCGAGGTCGGCCCCACCCCCTCCTTGGAGCTTCGCATCGGCGCCAGCCTCTCCTTCAACCTCTTCCCTCAGGCGGTGGTGGTGGAGCGCCTTCCGGAGCCCCAAGGGATTGTGGTGGTCTACCGCTATTCCCAGGCGGAGGCCATCTTCCGCTACCACGATGAGGACCTTCGCCGCCGGGGCTGGGTGCGGGTGAAGTACGAGGTGAAGAAGGACGAGTGGAAGGCGGAGTACAAAAAGGGCAAGGCCAAGGCCAAGCTTTCCGTGAAGGACAAGAAGGGCCGGGTGGAGGTGCGGCTCAAGGAAGGGGACTAGACAAGGCCAAGGCCCCCGGCTACCATATAGGGCGCGTGGGGCCGTGGCGCAGCTGGGAGCGCGCCTGAATCGCACTCAGGAGGTCACGGGTTCGAGTCCCGTCGGCTCCACCAAAAAACCTCCCGCCTAGGCGGGAGGCTTGCCTTTTGCACCTTCTAGTAACCGGTGGCCGAGCCAGGGTTCAAGAGGGGGTGCAGGCTCTGGGGGGACACCGTGACCCGGGCGGGCTGGACCATGCCCAAGGGCAAGGGGGTGGCGTCAATGGTGGCCACGGCGGAGAGCACCATGGTGTTGGTGGAGTCGTAGTAGAGGGGGTAGTCGTTGGGCCCTGGCACCAGCACCGAGGAGCAGGCGATGGTCACATCGGTCATGCCCTGGGTGATCTGGTGGGGGCGCAAGGAGGCCTGGGGCAGGGTGTTGTAGCCGCAGTCCACCGCCTGGCCGGTGTTGGTCATGACGGCCCCCATCTTGCCCAGGAAGTCGTTTTCCAGGGTGATGGCGTCGTAGTAGCCCTGCCATTCCCCGATGAAGACCACCCGGCCGCCTTCGGAAGCGAAAACCCCAGGAGGCGTTACCGGAGCGTTAACGCGTCACTGGCCCTGGAGAAGCCAGGACACCAAGGCATTCACCACGTCGTTTTCCGCCAGGAGTTCGGGAGCCTCCAAGACGGCCTGGAAAAAGGCCTGCACCATCTCCGCTGGGGGGTTTTTCAAAAGGTCCTGCACGCTCTTCCCGGCGTAAGGTCCCTGGGCGAGGGGGGTGGTGAAGCGCTCTCCCGTGGCCAGGGGGGCGGCTTGCCTTAGGGCCTCCAGGGTCCTTTCCAAAAGGAAGCGGTCCCCTTCAGGTCCCAGGGCCTCCTTGGGGGTAAGGAGGAGGGCGCCATCCAGGTCCCGCACCTCCAGGCCCAGGGCGTAGAGCCTACGGGCTAGGCTTTCTGGCCCCACCTCCAAGGGGATCACCACCCGGGCTTCCCCATAGCGCACCTCCAGGGCATACCGCCCCGGCTCGGGCAGGGTGACGGCGGGGGCCACCTCTTCCAGCGCGGCGGTGAAGGGTGGGAAGCCCAAAGGCTTTTTCTCCTGGGCAAGGAGGGTTCCTTCCTGGTAGAGGAGGGTTTCCAGCTCCCCGCGCGGCAGGTAAGGGTGGGCGCTGAGCCGTACCTCGGGGAAAACGGCTTCCCCGGCGCGGAAGGGCCGGGCTTCCAGGTCCCCGGGGATCAGGGAAAGCTTCTTCACCTCCAAAACCAGCCCCCCTTCTTCCTGGTCCAAGGCCCTCTTTGCCGCCTGGGCCAGGGGATGCCGGGGGTGGGTTTCCACGAAGGCTTGGTACAGGGCTTTGGCCGGAAGCCCTGCCCGTTCCGACACGTAGGCCCGGAAGAAGAGGGCCAGGGGTTCCTGGCGCCCCTCCAGGTCCTTTAAGGCCTCGGGGAAGTCCTCCCCCTCGTCTAGCCGCAGGGCCCGGCCGTAGGCGGCCTTGGCCCCCAGGTAGTCCCCGTAGAGGGCCTTAAAGAGCCCCAGGTTGTAGTAGGCGGTGGCGTTGGGCCTTAAGGCCACCGCCCGCTTTGAGGCCAGGATAGCCCGGGGGAGGTCCCCGGTGAGGTAGTAGGCCCAGCCCAGGTTGGTCCAGTAAAGCCAGTAATCCGGCCTGAGCCTGAGGGCCTTCAGCAGGGCATCCCGGGCCTCCTCCCCCTTGCCCTCGGCGAAGGCGGCGAAGCTCACCTCCTCCCAGGCCAGGGGAAGCTCGGGGAAGGCCTGGGCTAGGCTGCGGGCCGACTCCTTCCAGCGCGGGTCCTCGAGGGCCCTAAGGACCAGGTGGGCGGCGGTCCGTTCCAGGACATCCCCCTGAAGCAGGGCCTCGGCCTGCTTCAGGGCCTCTTCCCGCTTCCCTTGGGAAAGGAGGAAAAAGGCCTGGTACGCTGGCGGCAGTTTCCCCTGCCAAAGGAGAAGGAGCCTTTCCGGCAAAAGCCCCTGCAAAAGCCCAGCCCCCCGCCCCTCCTTCAGGTCCAAGGCGGACTGGTGCAAGGGGTCTGGGTTCTGCCCTTGGGCTAGGGCCCTAAGGGCTTCCTCCGAAAGGGCAGGGCGGGGTAAGGAGCTAAACTTCTGGGCCAGGCCCTCCCTTTGGAGCCAGACCCAGGCGAGGCTCGGGGTGGCAAAAAGCCCCTCCTTGACCCCATCCTTGCGGGCTAGGAAAACCCGGAGGCCCCTTTCCTCCTCCTTGCCCAGGAGAACCCAGTCCGCCCCGGTGGCCGCCTGGGCCAATCGGGCCCCCGCCTTGGTGTAAAGCCCTCCGGCCAGGTGGTAGCTGCCTTGCCAGGGCAGGTCAGGAAGGAGGTGGGAGAGGAGGGTGGGGGGAGGAGCCCTAAGGCCCTCCGCAAAGGCCTGGGCCAGGCGGAGGCCCTCGGGAGCTTCAAAGGGCAGGACCAGTCCCTGGGCCAGGCTGAGCCCCAGGAGAAGGAAGAGGGCCAGGAAGCGCCTTGGGATCACCATGGGCGCATTTTAGCGCTTTTCCCTAAGAACCAGGTAAGCGAACCGGAGGAGCCTGGGGGCCCTTTTCCAGCGCTTCGGGTCCAGCCCCACCCGGAGGAGCCACTCCAGACCCAGCCTCTGGGCCCAGGCGGGGGGGCGCTTCGCCTCGCCGGCCAGGACGTCCAGGGTGCCCCCTACCCCCATGGCCACCTTGGCCCCCAGGTGGGGTTTGTGCCGGTGGATAAAGACCTCCTGCCTTTCCCCCATGCCCACCAGGAGGAGGTCGGGGGCCTTTTGCCGTATCTCCTCCACCACCCCTTCTTCCTCCTGGAAGTAGCCGTGGTGGAAACCCACCACCTCGGCCCCCAGCCGCCTGGCCTCGGCCGCGGCCCGCTCGGCTACCCCGGGTTTCCCCCCAAGGAGGTAGACGCGGATCCCAGGAAAGCGCCGCAAGAGGGCCAGGGTGAGGTCCACCCCAGTGACCCGCTCCTTAAGCTCCAGGCCCAAAAGCCTTTTGGCGGCCCAGAGAATGCCTATCCCGTCCGGGGTTACCAACTCCGCCTCGAGGATGGCCTGCCTGAGGGCAGGGTCCTCCTGGGCCCGCACGGAGATCTCCGGGTTCAAGGTGACCACCTGATGGGTGCCCTCCTCCCCCAGGAAGCCCCGGATCCGGGCCAAGGCTTCCTCCATCCCCACAGGGTCCAGGGGAAGGCCTAGGAGCTCTACCCGTTCCATGCCACAAACCTCTGGGCGTAGCGGTCTTGGGTCAGGCCGAACTCCCACTTGGGGAAGAAGCGCACCCCGGCCAGCCGGGGCACCACCGGGTCCACCCCGATGAGGCTGGCCCGGGCCAGTTCCTCCGTGCGCCCCTCCTTGTGGAGGGCCTGGCCCTCAGGGCTTTGGAAAAGGGCCTCCTGGGGGTCGGGGAAGGCCTTGAGCAGGGCGGAGGCCAGACCCAAAGGGGCATGGGGGGCCAGCTTTTTCTGCAGAAAACCCGCCGCCACCATCGCAGAAAGCAGGGGCTCGGGGGCTCCGGCAGGCCGGAGCACGAGGCCCTTTAGCGGGCGGAGGAGTTCCAAGGCGGCCTTGGCGTTACGGAAGCCCACCAGGTAAACCTCCTCTTCTCCCGGAAGAAGGCTGGCGTTCAGCATCGGGGCCACCAGGATGGCCCGTTTTCCCGTAAGGTCCAAGCCCTCCAGCTCCACCAGGGAAAGGCGGCCATGAAACCCTTCCAGGGGAAAGCCTTCCGCTTCCCCCAGCAAGAGGGTGTCGCTGCCCAGCTCCTCAGCGAGAAGGCGGGCCACCTTGGGCCCAGGAGCCACCCAGGCTTCCAAGGCCCCCTGGGCCAGGAGCTGGCTGAGGAGGCTTCCTGCGGGAAGGACCTCCACCAGCACCAAGGGTCCAGGGGCGGGCCTTAGGCAAAGGTCAACCCGGCACACCCCGCCATGATACCGTAGCCTGGGCCTATGCGGCTTAGGGACTTGGGAGAGCGGGCGCTTCTTGGGAAACTGGCCCCCATCGGTTATCCCCCGGGTGCCCCCCTGCCCCCAGGGGATGACGCCGGGGGGGTCTGGGTGGAGGGGGTGGCCTGGCTTTTGAAGACGGATGGCTTTCTCTACCGGGAAGTGGCCCTCCAGGGGATGGGGCCCTTTGCGGTGGGCTTTAGGGGGGTGGCGGCCACGGCCTCGGACCTGATCGCCAAGATGGGCAGGCCCTTGGGGTTTACCCTGGGCCTCTTCTTGCCGGAGGACCTCGAGGAGGCCTTCGCCCTGGAGCTGGTGGAAGGGGCCGCGGAGGCGGCGAGGCGGCTTGGGGCTTGCCTTCTGGGGGGGGATACCAATAGGGGCCAAGAGGTGGCCCTCACCGTTTCCGGCTTCGCCTACGCCGAGGCTCCCTTGCCCCGCCGGGCCTTGCCCGGGGACCGGGTCTATTTGGCCGGGGACCGCTGGGGTAGGACGGGGGCGGCCATTGCCGCCCACTACCAGGGCAGGGACCTCAAGGGTTTCCCCCTCATCCAAGAGGCCGCCTTTTACCCCCTGCCCCGGCTGGAGCTTTTAAGCCTTCAGGGCCTCCTGCGGGGAAGCCTGGACTCCTCCGATGGCCTGGCGGAAACCCTTTGGCAGCTTGCCGATCTGGGGGTGCGGGTGGACCTCGAGGCCCTGCCCCTATACCCCGACGTCTTGGCCTTTGCCGGAGGGGAGGAGGAGGCGTATGAGCTGGTCCTCTACGGGGGGGAGGAGTTTGAGGCGGTCCTGGTGGTGCCCAGGGAGAGGGAAGAGGAGGTCCTGCTCCGGGCGCAAGGGGCGGGGCTTCCCCTCTTCTTTGCCGGCCGTATAGGGGAAGGGAAGGGGGTGTACTTTGGGGCAAGGCCCGTGCCCCGGAAAGGGTACACCCACTTTTAGCCCGGATAGGGCTCCCTGACCTTTGGCTATACTTGACCCATGCGGGCCTTTAAGGCGCACCTCCTGGGCCTGGCCCCGTACCCCTACAAAAAGGTGGAGGCCCCGGTGAAGCTGGACCAGAACGAAAGCCCCTTTGACCTGCCCCTTCCTTTGAAGGAGGAGGCCCTAAGGCGCCTGGCCCGGCTTCCCTGGAACCGGTACCCAGAGATCCACGCCGAGGGCGTGCGCAAAAAGCTGGCCGCCCTCCTGGACTGGCCTGAGGAGGGCCTCGTCTTAGCCCCTGGCTCCAACCTCCTCATCCTGGCCCTGGCGGTGGCGGCGGAGGAGGTGCTGGACTTAAGCCCTTCCTTTCCCCACTATGCCCATGCGGCCCGGATGGCAGGGACGCCTTACCGGGCCGTGACCCTGGGGGAAGGGTTTTCCCTTCCCCTCGAGGCGGCCTTGGCCTCCTTCCAAGGCGGGGTCTTCTTCTTGCCCAACCCCCACGCCCCCACCGGGACCTTGTTTGCTGAGGAGGACCTAAGGGCCTTGGCGGAAAGGGCCAAAGAGGTGGGGGGGCTTTTGGTGGTGGACGAGGCCTACCGGGAGTTCGCCGGTACCGACTTCCGCCGCCTGGGCTGGGGAAACCCCCATGTGGCCCTCCTGCGCACCTTCTCCAAGGCCTTTTCCCTGGGAGGCATCCGGGCTGGGTACCTGCTTGCGGCTCCGGAGGTGGCCCAGGTGGTGCGGGAGGTGCTTCCTCCCTTCGTCCTACCCGCCCATACCGGGGCGATCCTAGAGGTGGTTCTGGAGAATCCGGGGTATGTTCAGGAAGTGGCGGAAAGGGTGCGCTCTGAGCGGGAGAGGGTGTATGGGAGGCTTCTTTCCCATCCCACCTGGCGGCCCTATAGGAGCCACACCAACTTCCTCCTGGTGCGCACCCCGGATGCCGCGGAGGCCTTTCGCCACCTGCTGGCCCAGGGGATCCTGGTGCGCCGGCAGGACCACTACCCCGGTCTTTCGGGGTGCATCCGGGTCACGGTGGGCCTCAAAGAGGAGATGGATGCCTTTTTGAAGGCGGCCTTTGAGGTGGCGTATGCGTGAGGCTACGGTGGAGCGGGCCACGGCGGAAACCTGGGTGCGGGTGCGCCTGGGCTTGGATGGGCCCCCAGGGGGCGAGATCGTCACGGGCCTTCCCTTCCTGGACCACATGCTTCTCCAGCTTCAGCGGCATGGCCGCTTCCTCCTGGAGGTGGAGGCCAAGGGGGACCTGGAGGTGGACGTGCACCACCTGGTGGAGGATGTGGGCATCACCTTGGGCCAGGCCCTGAAGGAGGCCCTGGGGGAGGGGGTGGGCCTGGAGCGCTACGCGGAGGCCTTCGCCCCCATGGACGAAACCCTGGTGCTTTGCGTCTTGGACCTATCGGGGAGGCCTCACCTGGAATACCGTCCCGAGGCCTGGCCTTTGGTGGGGGAGGCGGGGGGGGTGAACCATTACCACCTCCGGGAGTTTCTCCGGGGGCTTGTGAACCATGGCCGCCTTACCCTGCACCTGAGGCTCCTTTCCGGCAGGGAGGTGCACCACGTGCTGGAGGCCAGTTTCAAGGCCCTGGCCCGGGCCCTTCACCGGGCCACCCGGATCACGGGGGAGGGGCTTCCCAGCACCAAGGGGGTCCTTTAGGGCATGAAGGCGCTCCTCATTGACTACGGCTCGGGGAATCTCAGGAGTGCGGCCAAGGCCCTGGAGGTTGCCGGCTTCCAGGTGGCCGTTTCCTCGGACCCCCGGGCGCACCTCGAGGCCAGCCTCCTGGTCCTTCCCGGCCAGGGGCATTTCGGCCAGGTGATGCAGGCCTTCCGAAATAGCGGCTTCGTGGACCGGGTCTTGGCCCACCTGGAAAGGGGCCTTCCCTTTCTGGGCATCTGCGTGGGCATGCAGGTCCTGTACGGGGAAAGCGAGGAGGCCCCCGGGGTTAGGGGCCTGGGCCTGGTGGAAGGGGTGGTGAGGCGCTTTCCCCGGGGCCGGGTACCCCAGATGGGGTGGAACCGGGTGCGCTTTGCCGGGGCCTTCCAGGAGCTCTCGGGACGCCACTTCTACTTCGCCAACTCCTACTATGGCTCCCTGACCCCCTATTCCCTGGGCCAGGGGGAGTACGAGGGCACACCCTTCACCGCCCTTCTGGCCAAGGAAAACCTTCTGGCCCCCCAGTTCCACCCGGAGAAAAGCGGCAGGGCGGGCCTGGCCTTCTTGGCCCTAGCCCACCGCTACTTCCAGGTCCTCTAGGCGGATAAGCCGGCCCTGGGCGCCGATGGCGGTGGCGGCCAGGGCCCCGGCCAGGTTGGCCAGCCTGCCCGCCTCCAAGGGGCTTTTCCCGCTCAGGATGGCGTGGGCGAAGGCGGCGGTGTAGGCATCCCCGGCCCCCGTGGAGTCCACGATGTCCTCCACGGGAAAGGGCTCAATGAGCTCCTCCCCTTCCGGGGTGACCACGATGGACCCCATGGCCCCCACCTTGATGGCCAGGCGGTGGAAACCCTCTTCCCGGAGGCGGGCTACCCCCTCGGAAAGGGAGGAAGCCTGGGTCAGGGCCAGAAGCTCCGTCTGGTTCATGAGGAGCCAGCTTACCCCCCGGAGGTAACGCAAAAGCTCCTTACCCGCTACCCGCACCGCCCCCGTCCCCAAATCGGCGAAGATGGGCATCTCCCGCTTGCGGGCGGCCTCGAGGACCTCCACCGCGTAGCTGCGGCTGGGCCCTCCCACCAGGGCGTAGGCGGAGAGGACCACGGCGTCCGCCTGGTCTAGGAAGCGGGGCTTGAAGAGGGCCGGGTCCAGGTACCGGCTTGCCCCCTCGGCGCTCACCATGGCCCTTTCCCCCCCGGGCACCAGGAGGATCAGCACGGAGCTGGTGGTGTGGTCGGGATCCTCCTGAAGGTGCCTGAGGTCCACCCCCACCTCCCGCACCCGGGAAAGGGCCAGCTCCGCAAAGGGGTCCTGTCCCACCCGGCCCGCCAGGTAGACCCGATGGCCCAGGCTGGAAAGCTGCACCGCCAAGGTGGCCCCAGCGCCTCCCGGTTTCATCAGGGCACGGCGGGAAGGAACCTCCTCCCCCGGCTCCGGTATGCGCTCCACGAAGAAGAGCAGGTCCACGGAAACGTCGCCCACCACGAAAAACCGCATCTTGCCTCCTTCCCACAAGGCACAGGGTTTGCCCCTACTATAGCGCAAGGGCCCCGTTGCTTTGGGGGGAGTATACCCCGGGGTTATGAGAAGAATGTAACAAGTGGCCCCAAAAGGGCGCTTGGCACTACCGGGGCCCCCACCTTGGCGAAAGCCAAGGTGGGGTGGGATTGCCGGGGCCCCCACCTTGGCGAAAGCCAAGGTGGGGTGGGATTGCCGGGGCCCCACCTTGGCGAAAGCCGAGGTGGGGTAGCATTAGAAGCGCCGATCCACCACCAGGCCGCCTTCCAGCTCCCCCGAAAGCTCCACCTCGTCCACCCTTAGGCCCGTGGCCTTGGCGATGGCCTCCAATAGCCCTGGCGGTACCTTCTCCGCCTTAAGGCGCAGGACCAGCTTGTCGGTGCCCTCCAGCTTTCTCTCCACCACCACCTGGTAGCCCCTGGGGTCCAGGCCAAACCCGCCCAGGATGGGGGCGAGCTCCGTGGGGTAGAACTTTACCCCTTTCACCTTCACCATCTGGTCGGTGCGGCCGAAGACCCCCCGGGGTAGGACGGTAAGCCCTTCCCGTCTCTCGGCGATGGCCAAGTCCCCGGTGCGGAAGCGCACCATGGGCATGAGGGTGCGGCTTAGGGCGGTGACCACCAGCTCCCCCTTTTCCCCGTCGGGAACGGGTTTCAGGGTCTCTGGGTCTAGGACCTCCAGCACCGCCATCTCGGGGATCTCCCAAAGGCCATCCTTGGCGAGCCGCTCCCCGGCCACGATCCCCAGCTCGCTGGTGCCATAGGCATCCAGGGCGGTGCACCCCAAAAGGGCCTCCACCTTTTCCCGGAAACCGGGGACGGAGGTGAAGGGCTCGCCCCCTGCCAGAAGGAGGGCGAACCGCCCCCCCGCCTGGCCCACCTTCAGGGCGAAGGAGGGGTTGGTGACCAGCACGTCAAAGCCGTAGGCCTGGCCGATCTCGGCGATGCGGCTGGCCTCCCCGGGCCCATGGGGGAAGACCAGGTTTCCGGCACGCCAAAGGGCCTGGTGGAAGAGCCATCCCCCGGCGTACACGTGGTAGCTGAAGGCCACCAGCACCTTTTTCCCCGTAAGGCCAAGCCGGCGGTAGTGCTCCGCCAGGGCCTCGGTCTGGTAACGGAGGTCCTCCTGGGAGAGGTACTCGGGCATCCAGCCCATGAGGGGGCTTGGGGTCAGGTGCATGAGGCTTGCCCCTGTGGGCGGCCTGGGGTTTTCCTTAAGGTAGGCCACCCATTCCTCCCGGGTGGTGAGGGGAAGCTCCCCGAGGTTTTCCAGGGTGACCTCCTCCGGGTGGATTCCCTTAAGCTTCTCCCGGTAGACGGGGTGTTCCTTGGCCGCGCGCACCACCTCTTTGAGCCGAGCGTTCCGGTCCATAGATCGCCTCCTACCGCTCCCGCAGGGAACACGGGGATTATACCGGCTCGGGAGCCTGGGCCAGGGTGAGGAGATGGGGAAGGTCCTGGGCTAGGCTTTCCCAGGTGTCCCGCCGCAAGGTGATGTGCCCCACCTTCCGCCCTGGGCGCACCGCTTTGCCGTACCAGTGGAGGTGGGCCCCAGGAAGGGCGAGGACCTGGGCGAAGTCGGGCCTCACCCCAATAAGGTTGGCCATGGCGCTATGGCCCCTCGAGGCCGTGCTCCCCAAGGGAAGGCCCAAGAGGGCCCGCAGGTGGTTTTCAAACTGGCCCGTTTCCGCCCCCTCTATGGTCCAGTGGCCGGAGTTGTGGACCCGGGGGGCCACCTCGTTGAAGAGGAGCTCCTCCCCCACCTGGAAGAGTTCCAGGGCCAGCACCCCCACGTATCCCAAAGCCTCCATGGCCTTCCTGGCGTGGGCCTCGGCCTTTTCCTGGAGGGCCTGGGAGGTCCCGGGAGCGGGGGCCAGGGAGAGGCGCAGGATGCCCCCCTGGTGGCGGTTTTCCACCAGGGGGTAGAAGGCCACCTCCCCGGTTCGGCTCCGCACCCCCAGGAGGGAGAGCTCCCGGTCAAAGGGGATATGCCCCTCGAGGATCAGCCCCCTTCCCCCCAGGGCCTGGAAGGCCTTGGGCGCCTCCTCCCAAGAGCCGATCCGCACCTGTCCTTTGCCGTCGTACCCGCCCCGGCGGGTCTTGAGGAGGGCGGGAAAGCCCAGGGCCCTCAGGCCTTCCTCCAGCTCCTTAAGGCTATCCACCGGGTGGAAGGGAGGGGTGGGTACCCCCAGGCCTTGCATAAAGGCCTTTTCCGCCAGGCGGTCCTGGGCCACCTCCAGGGCCTTGGGGGGAGGGAATACGGGAAGCCTCTTGGCCAAGAAGCGGGCCGCCTCCACGGGGACGTTCTCAAACTCGTAGGTGACCAGATCAAGCCCCTCGGCAAACCGCCCGAGAACCCTTTCGTCCAGAAAATCCCCCACCAAGAGCTCCCCCACTTGCCCGGCGCAGGCCTCGGGGGAGGGGTCCAGGAAGCGGAAGGAAAGGCCTAAGGGATAGCCCGCCAGGGCCAGCATCCTCCCCAGCTGCCCCCCGCCCAGGATGCCCAGCCTCATCCTTCCTCCCGGGGGTCGGGGTGGGCCAAGACGGCTTCGGTCTGGGCCCTCCGGTAGGCCTCGAGGCGCTCCATCACCTCAGGGTGGGAAAGCCCCACGATGCTGGCGGCGAGAAGGGCGGCGTTCACCGCTCCCGCCCTTCCGATGGCCAGGGTGCCCACGGGGATGCCTGCAGGCATCTGCACCATGGAAAGGAGGGAATCCAGGCCCTTTAAGGCCTGGCTTTCCACCGGCACCCCCAGCACGGGCAAGGGGGTGTGGGCGGCGGTCATCCCCGGGAGGTGGGCGGCTCCTCCAGCCCCAGCGATGATCACCAAAAGACCACGCTCCCTGGCGGTTTTGGCGTACTCCGCCATGAGGTCCGGGGTGCGGTGGGCGGAGACCACCCGCACCTCATAGGGGACGCCCAGGGCCTCCAGGGTCTCCGCCGCATGGCGCAGGGTTTCCCAGTCAGACTTAGAACCCATGATCACGCCCACCAAAGGCCGCATCGTACCGGATTGTACCAAGCCTTCCCCCTCGTGGTAAAAGGCAGGCCATGGATGCCTTGGAACTCCTTCGCCTCAACCTCCTTTCCCCCATGGTGCTGGCCTTCGCCCTGGGGGTGGCGGCCCGGCTTCTCAAAAGCGACCTGGCCTTCCCCGAGGCCCTGTACACGGCCTTATCCATTTACCTGCTCTTCGCCATCGGCTTCAAAGGGGGGGTGGAGCTTTCCAAAACGCCCCTGGCCACGGTGCTTCTTCCCGCCCTCGCCACCTTGGGCCTGGGGCTTTTCCGACCCCTTTCCAGTTACGCTCTGGCCCGCCGTCTTCTGGCCCTGGGCCGGGTGGATGCGGGCGCTTTAGCCGCCCACTACGGCTCCGTTTCCGCGGTGACCTTTCTGGCGGCCCTCACCTTTGCCCAAGGGGTGGGCCACAGGCCCGAGGGGTTCTTGCCCACCTTGGTGGCCCTTTTGGAGGTGCCGGGTATCGTGGTGGCCCTGCTCTTGGCCAAGCGGGGGGGTGGGAACCTGTGTGAAGCCCTTCGGGAGGTCCTCACCGGGAGGAGCGTGGTCCTCCTGGTGGGGGGGCTTCTCATCGGGGCCCTTTCCGGGGAGGGGGGGATGGACCGGGTAAAACCCTTCTTTGTGGATCCCTTCTATGGGGTCCTCACCCTTTTCCTGCTGGATCTGGGGATGGTGGCGGCCTCGAGGTTCGCCACCTTAAGGCAGGTGGGCTTCCGCCTGGTGCTCTACGGAACCCTCCTTCCCCTCTTCCATGGGGCCATAGGGGTCTATCTGGGCCACCTGGTGGGATTTTCTGCGGGCGGGGCTACCGTCTTGGGGGCTATGGCGGCCAGCAGCAGCTACATCGCCGCCCCCGCCGCCGTGCGCATCGCCTTGCCGGAGGCCAACCCCAGCCTGTATCTGGCGGCAAGCCTGGCGGTGACCTTTCCCTTTAACCTGGTCTTGGGCATTCCCATCTACCATGCCTTGGCCCAATGGATGGGAGGGTGAAGCATGGACCTGGTGCCTTTGAAGCTGGTGACCATCGTGGCGGAAAGCATCCTGGAGAAGAAGCTGGTGGAGGAGGTGAAGCGCCTGGGGGCCAAGGGGTACACCATCGTGCCCGCCAGGGGAGAGGGTTCCCGGGGCATGCGCAGCCTGGATTGGGAAGGGCAGAACATCCGCCTGGAAACCATCGTCCCCGAGGAGGTGGCTCTGAGAATCCTGGCCCGTTTGCAGGAGGCTTACTTTCCCCATTACGCCGTGATTGCCTACGTGGAGAACGTCTGGGTGGTACGGGGGGAGAAGTACATCTAGGCTTTGGGTCCTCGGCGCAGAAGGGGAAGAAGGGCGAGGAGGAGCAGTACGGACCAGAGGAGCCAGGCGGGGAGCCTTTCTCCCAGGAAATAGGCGAAGAGGACGAGCCCCTGGGTCCAGAGGAGGCTTCCCGAGGCGGCCAGCAGGAGGTAGGGCAGCCAGGGAAAGCCCACGGTCCCAAGCAAGAATGGCACCGCCGTGCGTAGGCCCGGCACAAAGGGGGCAAGGAGGAGGGCCGAAGGGCCGAAGCGGTTTAGGAACCTGGCGGCTCGCTGCCTTAAGCTCTCGGGAAAGCGCCCCAGCAGCTTGGGACCCAGGATACGCCCCAGCCCGTACCCCACCCCATGCCCTAGGTAGCTCCCAAGAAATAGGAGCGGAAGTAGGGGAAAGAGGCTTAGCCTTCCCTCCCCCGCAAGGGCTCCCAGGGCCAGCAGGAGGGTGTCCCCTCCGGGCACAAAGACGCCGAAGGGAAACCCCACTTCCAAAACGAGGAGAAGGGCCAGCAGAAAATAGGTCCAGAGGCTCATTCTACGAAGGTTGGACCGCCGGCTTACGTAGGGCCCAGAGGCTTCCCAGAAGGAGCACCCCCAGGATGAGGAGGCTGAAGGCCTCCTTGTCCAGTCCCACGGCCAGCTCGGGGCGGTGGAGGACCTCCTTCATCAGCTTGTCCCAGCCGCCCAGGAGGAGCTTAACCCCGGCGAGCCCCACCACCCCATAGGCCAGGTGCTTGAACCGGGGATAGCGGTCCAGGAGGGAGACCACCAGGCTGGCCAGCACCCTGAGGGCCAGGATGCCCAGGAAGACCCCGGTGTAGATGACCCAAAGCTTGTCGGAGAGGGCCACGGCCACCAGCACCGAGTCCACGGCGAAGGCTAGGTCCATGAGCTCCACCTGGGCCACCGTTTTCCAAAACTGGGCGGCGCTCACCTCCAGGGGGGGTGGGGCGTGGGCTTCCTGGGGCCTGAGGAAGTGCTTCAGGGCCACGTAAAGCAGATAGGCAGCTCCCAGCACCTGGACCCACCAGAGCTTGATGACCAAGGCGGCGAAGAAAAGGGCCAGGCCCCGAAGCACGTAGGCCCCCAGGATGCCGTAGAAGAGGGCTTTCCGCCTCAGGTGAACGGGTAGCTTCTGGACGATGACCCCCAGGATCAGGGCGTTATCGGCGGAGAGGATCACCTCGAGGGCCACCAGGATGAGGATCACCGAGAGAACGCCACCTTCCATGCGCACCTCCCAAAAAATAAAGACCACCGCGATCGCAGTGGTCTCGCCCGGGCTTTCCGCCCCCAGCCTCCCGGGGCTTAAGCCCGTCTTGACGGGAGGCTGGCCTTGGGGCTACTCCCCAACCGAAGAACATTGTGGCACATCCAGCCTCCTTTATCCAGGGGGAAGGTGAGCCCGGCTAGGCAAAGGGCGGGAAGGCGGGGTATCCTTGGGGGTATGGACGAGCGTCAAGAGGCCTTGCCCGAAGGGGAAAAGCCAGCTGGGGCGGGGGAGGGTTTGCCCACCAAGGAGCAGGTCCTCGAGGCCCTGAAGGTGGTCTATGACCCCGAGATTCCCGTGAACATCGTGGACCTGGGTCTGGTCTACGACGTGGAGGTGCACGAAAACGGCCTGGTGGACGTCACCATGACCCTCACCGCCATCGGCTGCCCGGCCCAGGACATGGTGAAGGCCGATGCGGAGATGGCGGTGATGCGCCTGCCCGGGGTACAGGGGGTGAACGTGGAGTTCGTCTGGACCCCCCCCTGGACCCCTGCCCGCATGACCGAGGAGGGCAAGCGCATGATGCGGATGTTTGGGTTCAACGTGTAGGGCCGAGTGGGGTGGTATAGTGGGGCTCGAGGTGCGAGGGAGGCAGGTGGGCCCATAGGTGTCTTGATGGATGCGCACCCAGCCTTACGCACGGGGATCTTGGCAGCCAATCCTTAGACTGATTCCCTTTACATACACATAGAGGGGGGTCAGCGGGGGTTTTTGCCGTCTGGGTCAAGTGTAGTCCCCACGCACGTGGGGATGGCCCGGATCTCGTTGAGGGTGAACCTCACGAACTGCAGTAGTCCCCACGCACGTGGGGATGGCCCGTAAGGAGGTGACCATGCCCTGGACGGAGAACAGTAGTCCCCACGCACGTGGGGATGGCCCGTGGTTAAGGGGCAAAGTGGAGGTGTCCACCGGCGTAGTCCCCACGCACGTGGGGATGGCCCGTGTCCAGGCCAGGCCCCGACCGCAAAAAATCCGTAGTCCCCACGCACGTGGGGATGGCCCGCCCCTGTCGGTGTTCTGTGGGCGGTAGGGCGCAGTAGTCCCCACGCACGTGGGGATGGCCCGGGTATGCTGAGCCTGTGCTTAGGGTGGTGGTCAAGCCGGGAAAGGAGAGGAAGGTCCGCAACTTCTACCCCAACCTCTACCGGGATGAGCTGGAGGAGATGCCTTCCCAGGCAGGGGTGGCGGAGGCTGTGGCTACCGATGGAAGTTTTCTAGCGGTGGGCTACCTGGACCCCGATTCCCGCATCCCCTTCCGGGCTTACCGCTTTGACCCCGGCCCGCTGGATCGGACCTTTTTTCTAGCCCGCTTTCAGCGGGCCCTCTTTAGGAGGGAAGGGATGGGCCAGAGCTACCGCCTGGTGCACGGGGAGGCGGATGGCCTTCCCGGTCTGGTGGTGGATCGCTTCGGGGAGGTCTTGGTGCTCCAGGTCCGTACCCGGGGGATGGAGGCCTTAAGGGAGGTGTGGTTTCCGGCCCTTCTGGAGGTGGTATCCCCCAAGGGAGTCTATGAGCGAAGCGATGTGGAGGCCAGGAGGCAGGAAGGCCTTCCCGAGAGGGTAGGGGTGGTCTATGGAGAGGTGCCTGGGGTTTTGGAGGTGGAGGAGGATGGCCTCCTTTTTCCCATTCCCCTGGCCCTGGCCCAGAAGACGGGGTTTTACCTGGACCAGCGGGAAAACCGCCGCCTCTTTGAGGGCTTGGTTCGCCCGGGGGAGAGGGTCTTGGATGTCTTTAGCTATGTGGGGGGCTTCGCCTTGCGGGCGGCGCGCAAGGGAGCCTATGCCCTGGCGGTGGACAAGGACCTCGAGGCCCTCTCCGTCCTGGACCGGGCGGCTATGCGGCTGGGCCTTAGGGTGGATATCCGCCACGGGGAAGCCCTGGAGGTGCTGAGGGGACTTCAAGGGCGTTTCCACCACATCCTCTTGGACCCGCCCACCCTGGTGAAGCGTCCGGATGAGGTTTCCCCCATGAAAAGGCACCTGGTGGACCTCCTCAGGGAGGCCTTGCGCCTCTTGGCCTCCGAGGGGTACCTCTGGCTTTCCACCTGTAGCTATTACCTCAAGGCGGAGGACCTTTTGGAGGTGGCGCGAAGGGCGGCCGCCGACCGGGGGATGCGCCTTAGGGTGCACGGCCTCACCTACCAGCCCAAGGACCATCCCTGGAGCCTGCACGTGCCGGAAAGCCTTTACCTGAAGACCCTGATCCTGCAAGAGGATGCCCTTTGAGCCTCGGGGAAGGCGGGTTGAACCCTGGTATGATGGGCGGGAAGCACCCTTCGGGTGCGGAAAAGGAGGAGCCTATGGAAGTGGCAAGGGGTTTAGAAGGCGTGCTCTTTACGGAAAGCCGGATGTGCTTCATTGACGGGGAGGCGGGCCGCCTCTACTACTACGGCATCCCCATCCAGGAGCTGGCGGAGAAGAGCACCTTTGAGGAAACCACCTTTCTTCTGCTACACGGGAGACTTCCCAAACGGGAGGAACTTCAGGCCTTCAAAGGGGAGCTGGCTAGGCGGCGGGCCTTGCCTGGCCACCTCTTGGAATCCTTCCGCCGTTATCCCCTCTCGGCCCATCCCATGAGCTTCCTGCGCACGGCGGTTTCCGAGCTGGGGATGCTGGATCCCACCGAGGGGGACATCTCCCAAGAGGCCCTCTACGGTAAGGGGCTTGACCTCATCGCCAAGTTCGCCACCATCGTGGCGGCCAACAAGCGCTTGCGGGAGGGCAAGGAACCCCTCCCTCCCCGGGAGGACCTTTCCCACGCCGCCAACTTTTTGTATATGGCCAACGGGGTGGAGCCCTCCAAGGAGCAGGAGCGCCTCATGGACGCTGCCCTTATCCTGCACGCGGAGCACGGCTTTAACGCCAGCACCTTTACCGCCATCGCCGCCTTTTCCACGGAAACCGACCTCTACTCGGCCATCACCGCCGCCGTGGCCTCCCTCAAGGGCCCCAGGCATGGCGGGGCCAACGAGGCGGTGATGAAGATGATCCGGGAGATCGGCACCCCGGAAAGGGCCCGGGATTGGGTGCGGGAGAAGCTGGCCAAGAAGGAACGCATCATGGGCATGGGCCACCGGGTCTACAAGGCCTTTGACCCTAGGGCCGGGGTCCTGGAGCGCCTGGCCCGCATCGTGGCGGAAACCCACGGGCATTCCACCGAGTATCAGATCCTGAAGATCGTGGAGGAGGAGGCGGGGAAGGTTCTGAACCCCAGGGGCATCTACCCCAACGTGGACTTCTACTCCGGGGTGGTTTACTCGGACCTGGGCTTTGGCCTGGAGTTCTTTACCCCCATCTTCGCCGTGGCCCGCGTCTCCGGCTGGGTGGGGCACATCTTGGAGTACAAGGCTCTGGATAACCGCCTTCTCAGGCCGGATGCCAAGTATATCGGCGAGTTGGACGTGCCCTACGTGCCCTTGGAGGCCCGGGCCTAGGAGGACGTTGGGGCAAGCCGGGGGCAAGACCCCCGGCTTTTCTCTCGAGGACCTCGCCCTGCCCCTTTCCCTCTTTTCCGTCTCCTACGTTAGACCCTTCCGCGATAGGTCCTACAAAAGGGCTTCTCCGGGGCCCCCACCCTGGCGCAAGCCAGGGTGGGGTGGTATTAGAGGCCGCAAAAGGCCTCGTAGTCTATGAGCTCCCGCTGGGTGGGGTGGTCCCCGCAGACCGGGCAGGCGGGGTTGCGGCGTAGGGATAGCTTACGGAACTGGCCTTCCAGGGCGTCGTAGAGGAGCAGGGACCCAGCCAGGGGCTTTCCGATCCCCAGGAGCACCTTGAGGGCCTCCGCGGCCATGAGGCTTCCCACCACCGCCGGCAAAACCCCAAAAACCCCCGCCTCCGCACAGGAGGGAACGCTTCCCGGAGGGGGAGGCTTGGGGAAGAGGCAGCGGTAGCAGGGGCCCACCTCCCCTTCGGGGGTGGGGTGGTGGAAGACCGCCACCTGGCCGTCAAACTGGTAGATGGCCCCGTAGACCAAGGGTTTTCCTAGAAAAACGCAAGCGTCGTTGACCAGGTAGCGGGTGGGGAAGTTGTCGGAGGCGTCCACCACCAGATGGTAAGGCCCAAGGATCTCCAGGGCGTTTTCCGAGGTGAGGCGCACGGGGTAGGGGTCTATGTGCACCAAGGGGTTTAGGGCAAGCAGGCGCTCCTTGGCGACCAGGGCCTTGGGCTTGCCCACGTCCTCCGTGGTGTAGAGCACCTGGCGGTGGAGGTTGGAAAGCTCCACCCGGTCCATCTCCACGATGCCAATCCGGCCCACGCCGGCGGCGGTGAGGTACTGGAGGACGGGAACCCCAAGCCCTCCTGCCCCCACCACCACCACGGAGGAGTCCTTCAGCCTCTCCTGGCCCTCAGGCCCCACCTGGGGCAGGATCATCTGGCGGTGGTACCGGTCCAGCTCCTCCTTGGTCCACATGCCTAGGCCTCCCGGGTGCCGAAGCCGGGGGGCAGGAAATCGGGGTAGTCGGGGTTGCCCTTGCGGTCGGGGGCCTTGGGGATGAGGTCCGAGGGATGGGGCTCCCCCTTGCGGCAGTAGGGGCAGTCGTGGCGGACCTTGTAGCGCACGGGCCGGGCGGGGATCCCCAAGGCGATGGCGTGGGGGGGCACATCCTTGGTGACGATGGCCCCGGTGCCCACCATGGCGTCATCCCCGATGCGCACCCCGGCCAGGACGGTGGCGTGGTAGGTGATGCGCACCCCGCTGCCGATAATGGTTTCCTTGAGGGTGACGTCGGGGGAGGCCAGGACGTGGTGGGTGTGGCTGTAGACGTTCACGTAGTCGGAAAGGGAGGTGCGGTCCCCGATTTTTATGCCCCCAATATCGTCCAGGAGTACGTAGCGGTGGACCACCACGTCATCGCCCAGCTCCAGGTTGTATCCCACGGAAAACTCCACGTTCTGGAAGAACTTGGGGTTTTTCCCCACCCGTTTGAAGATGAAGGGGGCCAAGGCCCGGCGGATGGCCACCCCGGAATGCACGGACTGGCCGATGGGGGTGAGGTCCAAAACCTTCCAGAACCAGAGGAGGGGCTTCACCTTTTGGAACTTATCCTGGTCGGTGGCGGCGTAGTACTCGGCCTCAAAGGTGATGCCCTCGGGGTCTAGCCCCATGGCCGCCAGGGGGCTTAGCTCCAAGAGTTCCGCATAGGACCGGCCATAGAGGAGGCGGGCAAGCTCCTCCCGCACCAGGGCGTTCCGGTCCACGCTGGGGTCGGAAAGCCTTTCCACCAGACCCCCAAGGAAACGCTCCAGGGCCTTTTCGTGAAGGGGGGCGATACCTTTGGGCAGGAGCCAGGGCATAGGGTTATGGTAACCGGAAAAGGCTAAAGGGGGAATGCCGGCCTCACCCGAGGGTGGATCGGTAGCCCAACTCCCTTAGGGCCTCGGGGTCCTTGCGCCAGTCGGGGTAGACCTTGACCTCGAGGTCCAGGTACACATGCCGGTTCAAGAAGACCTCCAGCTGCTTCCTGGCCCCCTGGCCGATCTCCTTGATCTTCCTACCGCCTTCCCCGATGACGATGGCCTTCTGGGAGGGTCGTTCCACGTAAAGGATGGCCTTGATGTAGAGGACGCCGTTTTCCCTTTCCGCCACCTCCTCGGTCTTCACCGCCACCGCATAGGGAACCTCGTGCCAAAGGCGCTTCATGGCCTCCTCCCGAACGATCTCCGCCACCCACTCCCCGAAGTCCTGGTCGCTCTTGGCGAAGTCTTCAGGGTAGAAGAAGGGGCCTTCGGGGAGTAGGGCCAGGAGTTCCGCCCTTAGCTCGGCCACCTGGCGCTCGTCCAAGGCGGAGAGCGCCCGGGTTTCCGCCTCGGGAAGGAGGGCATGGTAGGCCTTCAGGGCTTCCTCGGGGTACCTGGCGGCGTCCAGCTTGTTGCCCACCAGCAGGATGGGCACCTTGCCCACCAGGGGCCTTAGGGCCTTGGCCACCAGTTCGTCCTCTGGGGTGGGGGGGTGGCGGAGGTCCACCACCCAGACCACGGCGTTCACGTCGGCCAGGGCCTCATACACCTCTTGGTCCATGAACTCCCCCAGGGCGTCCATGGGCTGGTGGAGGCCTGGGGTGTCCACGAAGACGATCTGGCGGTTGCCCTCGGTGAGGATGCCCCTTAGGCGCTTGCGGGTGGTCTGGGGCTTGGGGCTGATGGGGGCTACCTTCACCCCCAGGAGGTTGTTGAGGAGGGTGGACTTGCCCACGTTGGGCTTGCCCACAATGGCCACAAATCCGGAGTAGGTTTTTTCTTCCATGGTCCTTAGGTCATCCCGGCCCCCGGGGATTGGCCTCGAGGCCTAGGGCCGGACCTTCCAGCTACGGGCCTAGCCCGCAACCCAGGGCGGAATACGGGCTCTGCCCGTGGCCCAGGTTTTTCAGTATACTCCTAAGCCGTGGATCCCTTAGCCCTGGCCCTGCTTCCCGGCATCGGGCCCAAGCGGCTTCTGGAGCTTTTGGCAGAGGAAAACCCGGTTCTTTCCTTGGAAGAGCGCTTTCCCCAGGCGGCGATAGGGCTTCCCCAGGCGGAAAAGCAGGCCGGGAGGGAAAGGGAGCGGGCAGCGGCCTTAGGGGTGCGCATCCTGGGCCTGTGGGAGGAGGAATTCCCCGAGGGGCTTAGAAGGCTTCCCCAGCCTCCCACCCACCTTTACCTAAAAGGGGAACTCCCGCAGGAAGGGAAGGCGGTGGCCATCGTGGGTACCCGCAAGGCCTCCTCCTGGGCGCTTTCCTTTACCCGAAGGCTGGCCCGGGAACTGGCCGAGGCGGGGGTTTGGGTGCTTTCCGGTCTGGCCCGGGGCATTGACCGGGAGGCGCACCTGGGGGCCTTGGAGGGGGGAGGGCGGACCCTGGGGGTTTTGGGGAGTGCCTTGGACCGCATCTATCCCCCTGAGCACCGGGAGTTGGCCCATAGGATGGACCTGGTTTCCGAGTTTCCCTTAGGCACCGGTCCCAAGCCGGAGTTTTTTCCCCGAAGAAACCGCATCATCGCCGGGCTTGCCCGGGCGGTGATCGTGGTGGAGGCCCCATTGGAGTCCGGGGCCCTCATCACCGCCCGCTATGCCCTGGAGCTGGGCAAGGAGGTCTTGGCGGTGCCGGGCCGGCCCACGGACGAAAACTCCCTGGGGGCCAACCGCCTCATCCAGGACGGGGCCTATCCGGTGCTTTCCGCGGAGGACGCCCTCTCCTACCTGGGGCTTTCCGGAAAGCCCAGGAAGGCGCTGGAGCTTTCCCCGGAGGAGGAAGGGCTTTACGCCCTTCTGCGGCAGGGGGAGGCCTTGCCCGAGGACCTGGCCCAAGCCTTGGGGTTGCCCCCAGAGCGGGTGCTCTCCCTCCTCACCCTCCTGGAGCTGAAGGGCCTGGCCCAGGCCCTGCCGGGGGGGAGGTATGGGGCGCTTTAGCTCCGGCCGGGCCAAGGGGCCCGGCCGGGAAGAGGCCACCTACTTGGCTTTCTCGTAAAGCTTCCTGGCGATTTCGTAGAGCTCGCCCGGGTGGAACTCGGGGGCGAACTCGGCGGCGTCGTGGCCGGGGTCAAAGACCGGGCCGCCTTCGGGGGGGCCGTCTACCACCCTCACTTGGCTGCCGTCCTCCGGGGAGGGGCCGGTCCAGATGAGCCCCAGGTCCTGGTAGTCGGAGGGGCTAAAGCGGTAGAGGTTCTTGTGGAAGCCCAGGTCCATGTACTTCTTGGCCTCGGGGATCTTGCTGTTGTCGATGCGGGGGATGGGGAGCATCTTGGTCATCTCCACCCCGGTGAGGCTCTCCAGGGCCTTGCCGTAGGCGGCGGCGTGCACCCCGCCCCGCACCAGGAGGTAGCCGATCATCTCCCGGGCCACGGGGTTATCCGTCATCTCGTAGACCCGGAGCTTGTGGGTACGGGCGGCCACCTCCAGGAAAAAGTTATGGAGAAGATCTAGGATAAGGTTGCCGCTGGTGAAGACGTACTCCCCGTGCCAGTGCTCCCCCATGGCCCCCATCACCAGGCTATTGGCCCCGCCGGCGATGAAGTGGGCGGCGTTGCGGGCGTCCTTGGCAAAGCCCAGGGGGGCGGCCACGGGGTCCACGCCTTCCTCGAGGTCCTGCCCCGGGTTTTTGGCCAGAAGGCTGTTGATGGTGGCGGCCACCAGCTCTATGTGGCCCAGCTCCTCCGTGGCGATGTTGGCGATGAGGTCGTAGTAGGGCTTAAGGGCCTTCTTCCCCCGGAAGTTGAAGGACTGGTACATATAGTTCATCAGGGTGGACATCTCCCCGAAGCGCCCCCCCAAAAGGGCCTGGACTGCGGCGGCAGCGTTAGGGTCCTGTTCCTTGGGCATGGGCAGTTCTATCTGCAGGCGGTCTATTCTCAGAAACATCCTACACCTCCTGCCCGGCAAGGCCAGGCATCTCCCACCTTAGGTAGCCCCTTGGGATAAGTCCAATAGATTTACCTCGCATCTAAAATAAACTAAAGTTATGACCCTGGATCGGTTGCGCTACCTGGTGGCTTTAATGGAGGAGAAAAGTTTCACCCGGGCAGCGGAGCGGGTCTACCTGACCCAGCCCGCCCTCAGCGTGCAGATCCGCAAGCTGGAGGAGGAGTTGGGGGTAAGCCTCTTTGACCGCAGGCAGGGGAGGCCCACGGAAATGGGGGAAAAGGTGGCAGCCCAGGCCCGCCGGGTGCTGGAGGAGGTGGCCAGGATCAAGGCCCTGGCCCGGGGAGAGGAAGGGGTATTTCAAGGTCCTTTCCGAATAGGGGTCATCCCCACCTTGGCCCCCTATCTGCTTCCCAAGCTTCTACCCCGGATTTCCCAAAGGTACCCGGCCTTGGAGGTTTCGGTGCAGGAGGAGCTGACCCCAGGTATCCTCCAAGGGCTTCAAGAGGGTCGCTTGGACGCTGGGCTGGTGGGTACGGAGGAGCGGGTACCCGGCGTGCAAAGCCTTCCCCTTTTCACCGAAGGGTTTCTGGCCTATGTGTCCCCTGGCCACCCCCTCTACGCCAGGGAGAGCCTCCATCCCCTGGAGATCCCCCTCGAGGACACCTGGATTCTTTCGGAGGGCCACTGTTTCCGGGACCAGGTCCTTTCCGTCTGCCGCCCCAGCCGGGAGAGGCGCAAGGTGGAGTTTCAAAGCGGGGATCTGGAAACCTTGATCTTGCTGGTGGAGGAGGTGGGGGGGCTTACCCTTCTGCCCGAGGTGGCCCTGTGGACCCTGCCTCGGACTAAGCGCCTCCATCTCCGGCCCCTAAGCTCCCCAGGGGCAGGGCGGACCATCTATCTTTTGGTGCGGGTGGGTAGCCTTAAGGCACCCGTGGCCCGGGCCTTGGAGGAGGAGGCCAAAGGGGTTTTCCACGAGCTACGGTTAAAGGGCTAGGAGCGAAAAAGCGTTATGATGAGGGCGGAGGTTCGCCATGATCAAGCCCGAGGCCAAAGGTGGGGATGTGCATATCAAAGCCGGTCTCATCTGGATGAACGGGGCCTTGGTGCCCCAGGAGGAGGCCAAGACCAGCGTCCTGAGCCACGCCCTTCACTATGGGACCAGCGTCTTTGAGGGGATACGGGCCTACGAGACCCCTAGGGGCCCGGCCATCTTCCGCCTTAAGGAACACGTGCGGCGCCTTTTCAACTCCGCCAAGGTGTTGCGCATGGAGATTCCCTTCACTCCGGAGGAGATAGAGGAAGCCATCAAAGAGGTGGTGCGGAAAAACGGCTACAAAAGCTGCTACATCCGCCCCCTGGCCTGGATGGGGGCCAAGGCCTTGGGGGTGAACCCCCTGCCCAACAACCCCGCGGAGGTGATGGTGGCCGCCTGGGAGTGGGGGGCTTATCTGGGGGAGGAGGCGGTGCGTAAGGGGGCCAAGCTCATCACCAGCTCCTGGGCCCGCTTCCCCGCCAACGTGATGCCGGGAAAGGCCAAGGTGGGGGGGAACTACGTGAACTCGGCCTTGGCCAAGATGGAGGCGGTGGCGGCGGGGGCGGACGAGGCGCTTTTGCTGGACGAGGAAGGGTATGTGGCCGAGGGCAGCGGGGAGAACGTGTTTTTCGTGCGGGATGGGGTGATCTACGCCCTCGAGCACTCGGTGAACCTGGAGGGGATCACCCGCGACTCCGTGATCCGCATCGCCAGGGACCTGGGGTACGAGGTCCAGGTGGTGCGGGCCACCCGGGACCAGCTCTACATGGCGGACGAGGTCTTCATCACCGGCACCGCCGCCGAGGTGACCCCGGTTTCCCTGATCGACTGGCGGCCCATCGGTTCGGGGAGTGCCGGGCCCATCACCCTTAGGATCCGGGAGGTCTACCTGGAGGCGGTGCGGGGCCTGAGGCCCGAGTACGAGGGCTGGCTCACCTACGTCACTTCCTGAGCCAGTCCTCGAGGACCTTCTGGTATAGCGCAGGGTCCAGGCGGGGGTTTCCGTAAAGCCCCGCTTCCAGCCTTTGCCTTTGGGCCTCAAAGAGGATCACCGCCGCCGCCACGCTCACGTTGAGGCTCTGCACCATGCCCAGCATGGGGATCTTTATGGCCCCATGGGAAAGGGCCAAAGCCTCCTGGGAAACCCCCCATTTCTCCGCCCCCAGGAGAATGGCGGTGGGCTTGGTGTAGTCCACTTCCCGGAAGTCTTGGGCATCCTCCCTTAGGGCGGTGGCGTAGACCCTAAAGCCCCTCTCCTTCAGGAAGGAGATGGCCTCTTGGATGCTGGGGTGCACCCGCAGGTAGACCCACTTGTGGCTTCCCCCGCTGGTCTCGTTGAAGGTGGGCACCCCACCGGTGGGGTTCACCGCATGGGCCTCGAGGACCCCCACGGCGTCGCAACTGCGGAGTATGGCCGAGAGGTTGTGGGGCTTGTGCACGTTCTCCAGCAAAACGGTAAGGTCGGGCTGGCGCCTCCTTAGGACCTCCTCTATGCGGCGTCTACGGGCCTCGGTCACGGTTTCTCAGCTTAGCGATCAGGGGCTTTAAAAGCGAGCGCTTCAGCTTCAGGGCCTGCCGGTTCACGATGAGGCGGGCGGTGGAGTGGGCCAGGACCTCCACCTCCACGAGGCCCGCCGCCTTGAGGGTGGCCCCGGTCTGGACCACGTCCACCACCGCATCCGCCAGGCCCGTAACCGCCGCCAGCTCAATGTTGCCGGATAACTCCACCACGTCCGCCACCCAGCCCCGTTCCTTCAGAAGCCTGGTGGTGAAAAGGGGGTACTTGGTGGCAATGCGGCGGATGGGGGAGGTGTCGCCAGGGCGCCTTATGAGGGAAAGCCGGCAGGCGCCGAAGCCCAGGTCCACGGGCTCATAGAGGTCCCGGCCCGAGTCCAAAAGGATATCCTTGCCCACCACCCCCACCTCGGCGATCCCCAGGTCCACATAGACGGGCACATCCTTGTTGCGAAGCTCCAGGAGGGCGATTCCCCCTTCCTTGCCGTGGAGGAGGGCTCGTTCGTTCTCTATGGCGGGAAGTTCCAGCCCCGCTTCCCTTAAGGCCTCGTAGGCTTCCCGGAACATCCTTCCCTTGGGCAGGGCGAGGGTGAGGGCAAAGCGCTTCATGCCTCCTCCACCTTAAAGATGCGCTCCCCCTGGGCCAGGTAGCGGATGCCCCGGGCCTTGGCGTAGGCCACGGGGTCCTCCCCGTGGAAGAGCTCCACCCGCATCTCCCGGGCAAAGCGGCGGAGGGCCTTAAGGTCCAGGGCTAAGACCTCGGGAGATTCCTCCGCCTGGGGGGGCTTCAGGGCCTCCAGGGCCCGCTCCACCCCTAGGGCGAAGCCCGCCGCCACCGGGAGGAGGGCCCCGTCGTACCGGCCGCCCCCCAGAAGGGGCAGGCCGAACCCTGGGGCGTAGGCGCGGAAGAAAATCCCCGAGTAGTACTCGTAGCGCCGGGCCATGCCCAGGTCCAGGAGCACGGGCCTTTCCAAAAGCTCCAGGGTCCTTTCCAGATCCTCCAGGGCCTTCCTGGCCCGCTCGGGGAGGGGCAGGCGCTTGGCCTCGGCGAGCACCTCCACCTCCCCGTAGAGGTCGGGGAGGGCCAGGAGGGTACGCCTGGCCTCGGGGGATACGGGGTGGCGGGAGAGGAGCTCGCTGAGCTCGGGGAGGTTCTTGCGGTGAATGGCCTTTTGCGCCTCCTTCCGGGCCTCTTCCGGCAGGCCCGAGGCCTTGAGCACCTCCCCCACCAGGCTGGGAAGGCCCACCTCCACCTCCCCTTCCAGGCCCAAGGCCTCGAGGCCGGCGAAGGCCAAGGAGAGGATCTCCGCATCTGCCAAGGGCCCCGTGGCCCCGATGAGTTCCAGCCCCACCTGGGTGTACTCCCGGTAGCGCCCAAGCTCCGCATCCCCTTCCCTAAGCCAAAGGGGCCCCGCGTACTGGAAGCGGGTTACCCCTTCCCCCAGGTGGGGCCTTAAGAGCTTGGCCAAAAGGGTGGTGAACTCGCTTCTTAGGGCCAGGACCTCCCCCGTTTTGTCCACCAGCTTGAAGGCCCGTTCCGCCAGGGGGTGGGCGGGGTCATAGACCTCCAGGGCCGGAAGCTCCACGGGCTCATACCCGTGGCGGAGGAACAGGTCCCGAAGCCGGCCAATAAGCTCGGCCTTGAGCCGGGCCTCCGGGGGGAGGAGAAAGCGGGTGCCTTCGGGGATCATTCCTTGACCAGGATCTCCACCCTGAGGATCTTGTCCCGCTCCCCCCGGGCCCCGGGGCCCTCCGTGGGGGCGAGGCGCCTTACCACCTCCATCCCCTCCACCACCTTTGCGAAGAGGGTGTACTGCCCGGTGAGGTGGGGGGTGGGGGCCAGGGTGATAAAAAACTGGCTACCGTTGGAGTTGGGGTCCTGGGTGCGGGCCATGCCCACCATGCCCTCCCGGTCAAAGGCCAAACCCGGGGCGATCTCCAGGCCGAAGCTGTACCCGGGCCCGCCCCGGCCCGTGCCCGTGGGGTCCCCCGTCTGGGCCACGAAGCCGGGGATCACCCGGTGCCACACCACCCCCTCAAAGAAGCGGTGGAGGGCCAGGAAGACGAAGGAGTTCACCGTGTTGGGGGCCTCCTTTTCCAGGAGGTCCAGGAGGATATCCCCTTGGGTGGTCCTGATGCGGGCATAGTAGTCCTTGCCGTCTTCTAGCACCTTTTGGGGTGCCGTGAAGGAGCGGACCGGCGTTTCCGAAAGGTAGGGAATGGGTCGCATGCTCTCACCCTTGCAGGCGCCCAGGAGGAGGAGAAAGCCGAGGAGAAGGCGCACCCTCATAGCCTACACCCGGGGCAGGGTGATGCCCCTTTGGCCCTGGTACTTGCCCTGGCGGTCCTTGTAGGTGGTCTCGGGCCTTGGGCCCTCTAGGAAAAGGATCTGGACAATGCCCTCGTTGGCGTACACCTTGGCCGGCAGGGGGGTGGTGTTGGAGATCTCCAGGGTGACGTGCCCCTCCCAGCCGGGTTCCAGGGGCGTCACGTTGGCCACGATGCCGCACCGGGCATAGGTGCTTTTGCCCAGGGCGATGGCGATCACATTCTCCGGCATGCGGATGTACTCCACGCTCCGGGTAAGGGCGAAGGAGTTGGGGGGGATGATGACCTCTTCCCCCTCGTACTCCACGAAGCTTTTGGGGTCAAAGCCCTTGGGGTCCACCACCGTGGAAAAGACGTTGGTGAAGATCTTCCATTCCGGGGCGGCGCGGAGGTCGTAACCGAAGCTGGAAAGCCCATAGCTGATAACTCCTTCCCGCACCAGCCTTTCCTCAAAGGGTTCGATCATGCCTTTTCTGGCCATCTCCCGGATCCACCAGTCCGGCTTAATCATGCCTTCAACTATACCCGCTAGACTGGACCTATGCGAAAGCTCTGGCCCCTCTTCCTCCTCCTGGCCGCCTGCGGCACCCAAGACCCCACGGGGGTGGGGATGGAACCTTTGCGCCTCACCAGCACCACCCTGCCCCCCGCCTACCTAGGGGAGGCCTATACGGCCACCTTCAGCGCGGAAGGGGGGGTGCGGCCCTATACCTTTAGCCTCGAGGGCCAACTCCCCCAGGGCCTCACCTTCCAGGGGGGGCGGATCACGGGAACCCCCAAGGAGAAGGGCCAGTTTTCCCTTACCCTCACCGTGGAGGACGGGGCCAAGAATAGCCGGGTGCAGCGGCTTACCCTCACCGTCTCCGATCCGCCCCCGCCCCGGCTCACCCTGGTGGCCCCGCCCGCCCAGGTGGAGGGTCCCTTTTTGCTCCTGGGGCGGGTGGAGGTGCGGGAGGCCCTGGGGTTCCAGCTGGAACTGCCCTTGAGGGACCTGGTGCCGGACCTTGCCAGCTTGAAGACCTCAAGCCCTGTCTACCTGGTGGACCATGACCCCGAAACGGGGCTTTTGCGCCTGGACATGGCCTTTTCCCGACCGGTGAAGGACCAGGAGGCCTTCCGCCTCCTCCTCACCCCGCAGAAACCCCTTACCCCGAGGCTGGCCCCCCGGGTGGTCTTCTACGACAAGGAGGGAAAACCCCTGGGGGAGACCTTGAAGCGGGGTAAGCCCTTTGCTGAACTCCTAACCCTGGCCCAGAACTGGGGCAAGGAGGGGAAGGAGCTCAAAGGGGACCTGAACGGGGACGGTAAGGTGGAAGCCGCCGACCTCCAGGCCCTGGGCCAGGGCTACTTCCCCAAGGTTACCGCCCCGGTGCCCCCTGGGGGCGCCCCTCCGGCTGGACAGGAAGAGGCCCCCCCTCCACCCCAGGAGCAAGGCTCCCCCTGAGGGGCTTGCACGAGGGTTTTGGGCCAGGCAAGGTGGGGTGGCGTCACAGGGCCTTGCGGATGGCCTCGGCGTCCTCCTTGCGGTAGCCGTAGAGGGTGACCTCGAGGGTATCCGGAGCCTTCTTGATCTCCTCCAGCATCACCTGGGCCACCCTGTCCACGGGAAGCCCTCCCACCCCGGTGCCCAAAAGGGGGAAGGCCACGGTCCTTAGCCCCAGCTCCACCGCCTTTTCCAGGGCGCTTCGGGTGGCCTGACGCACGGTTTCCAGGCTGGCGGGCTCGTCGCCTAAGACGGCGGCATGGATCACGTAGCGCACCCCCAGGTTCCCCGCTCCCGTCACCGCCGCTTCCCCCACCTGGATCTTCCCGATCCGGTCGCACTCCTCCTGGATGGAGGGGCCCCCTTTCCTTAGGATGGCCCCCGCCACCCCAGCGCCCAGCTTCAGGTAGTTGTTGGCGGCGTTGACGATGGCATCCCCCCGGAACTCGGTGATGTCCCCTTCTTGGACACGGATGCGGGCCATGCTCCCATTTTCCCGTACAATGGGCCTGATGTCACGGGATATCTTGGGCCTCGAGGGGCGGATCGTTATGGTGACCGGGGCCGGCAAGGGCTTCGGCCGGGCCATTGCCCACGGCTACGGGCGCAATGGGGCCACGGTTATCGCCGTGGACCCCGACGTGGAGATGGCCACCGGCGTGGCCTCGGAGGTGGAGGCCCTGGGGGCCACGGCCATCCCCATCCGGGGGGATATGAGCGTGGTGTTGGACGTGACCAGCACCTTTGAAAAGGTGGAGGAACTCTTTGGCCTACTGGATGGCATCGTCCACGTGACCACCGCCGAGAGCAAGACCCCCTTCGTGGAGCTTCTGGAGGGGGAGTGGTACGACCTCATGAGCCAGGATGTGAAGTCCAGCCTGTACGTGCTCCAGCAGGGGTTGCGCCACCTGGCCGGGGGCGGGTTTGTCACCCTGGTGCTGCCGCCGGCGGTGCGCCTCGAGCCCCATACCCTTTCCGTGCGCCGGGCGGTGGAAGGGCTCATCGAGGGGGTTACCCGGACCTTCCCCGGGGTGCGGGTCAACGGGGTGGTGCCCTCCAGGGACCCGGTTTCCGAAGTCTACGACCAGGCCTTGGTCCGGGCGGCCTTGGGCCTGGGCTCCATGGTCTCCGAGGGGGTTCGCGGGGTGGTGCTGGAGGTGGAGCTTCCCGAGCCTCCCCCATCCCCCGAGATCTACGAGCTTCTTAGGGAAGTGCCATGAAGTGCCCTTACTGCGGCCATCCCGACACCCGGGTGGTGGACTCCCGGCCCTCCGATGAGGGGGCGGCCATCCGCCGCCGGCGGGAATGCCCGGCCTGCGGCCGCCGCTTCACCACCTACGAGCGCACCCAGCTGGAGCCCCTGATGGTCATCAAGCGGGATGGGCGCAAGGAGCCTTTTAACCCAGATAAGCTCCTGAGGGGGCTCCTCCTGGCCTGCGAAAAGCGCCCCGTGGATCCCGAGGCGCTCCGCCGCTTTGCCTACGCCTTTGAGGACCAGGTGACGGGTCCGGAGATCACCTCGGAGGAGATCGGCCTCAAGGCCATGGCCTTCCTAAGGGATCTGGACCACGTGGCCTACATCCGCTTCGCCTCCGTATACCGGGAGTTTGATACCGTGGAGCGCTTCATCGAGGAGATCCGCCGCCTGGGGGGTGTTGACAAGAAGGAGGGGGCTTGATAGCATAGCTTTTGCTGCGCGGGCGAAAGCCCAAGCAGGGGGATCTTGAAAAGGGGAGAGCAGAGGCCAACACCAAGCCAATAACGCCTTTTGGCGTTTTTTATTGGAGAGTTTGATCCTGGCTCAGGGTGAACGCTGGCGGCGTGCCTAAGACA